>DATHTL010000218.1:0-112158 GCA_035463255.1 Anaerolineales bacterium
ATCACACAGTAGAGGTCCGGGGTTCGAGTCCCTGTGCGCCCACAAAGAACGAGCCTGATTGGCTCGTTTTTTCTTGCAAAAATCTAGCAGTCTGAAAGAAGCTTCTGTTTTATAATCTCCTCATATGCCTACAAGAACCAACGAAGCCTGGCTTACAGACCTGGCAACTCCTGGTCCAGCACGTGAAGCTGCCCTGGAAGAGTTACGGGGGATCATTGAAAAAGGGCTGCCTTATGCACTCTCACGCTGGCTTTCCCCTGATCAACCACAATTCAATTCGCTCGTCGAGGAAGTGACTCAGGAGACGCTCCTGCGCGTCCTCGATCAATTGAACACGTTTGAGGGACGCAGCCAGTTCACCACCTGGGTGCACAAGATCGCAGTACGCATCGCGCTCACCGAGCTCCGGCGCAAGCGCTGGCGGGATTCCTCCCTGGACGAGCTCACCGAAAACGAAGATCTGCCCCCACCCCCGGGCTTGCTGGCTGACCCCCAGGCAGGCCCTGAAGTCTCGGCTGAGCGTGCCGACATGCTGGCCCGCGTCCGCCGCATCATCGAGGAGGAGCTGACAGACCGTCAGCGCCAGGCTCTCATCCTGCTGGGCGTACAGGATATGCCGATGGAAGATGCCGCCCGCAAGCTCAAGACCAATCGCAATGCACTCTATAAGCTCCTCCATGATGCCCGTCTGCGGTTGAGGCGCCGCCTCTCCATGGAAGATATTACGCCTCACGAAGTGCTGACACTTTTCGAGCAGAAGTAAGATTAACAACGCGTCCACCATCAAAGACAAAGATATATGAACCTCCGCGCCATCATCCAAAAGATCAAGAGCAGTTTCAATCATCAAGAGGACCTTCCCAATGAAGCGGTTCTGGGCTTCTTGCGCGTGCTGGAAAGCGTACGTGAAGAAGAAGCCTCCTGTGATGAAGTTTATGCAAAGATCGACGAATACGTTGAGAGAGAAGTGGACAAAAAAGATGCGGCCGAACTGATGCCGCTGGTCCGCGAGCATCTCGACATGTGTTCGGAGTGCTGTGAGGAGTACGAGGCGTTACTGGATATTCTCGAAAAGACAAGCGAGAAATAAAGCGGCGGGCAATTGCCCGCCGCTTTATTCTCTCAGAGCCTAAAGATTTCTCTGCTCATCTTCACATTGTCATTACAGTAAAAACTTTTAGGGTCTTTTTAATACTCAAACATCTTCTCCCCGGCACGGATCGGAACCTGCAACCGGTTCTCTGCCGGCGTGATGGGGCATGACCACATCTCGTTATAGGCGCAGTAGGGGTTATAGGCCAGGTTGAAATCCACGAGGAAGAGGTTGCCATGCAGCTCGTCAGGCTCGAGGTAGCGCCCAGCCGGATAAGTCTCTTTGCCGGCCAGCGAATCGACAAATGGCAGGAAGTAACCATGCTCATTCTGGTAGATGGTCAGCTCGGCCTCCTGTCCCTCCACCTGGAATTTAAAGCGCGAATGCCGCACGTACGTCTGTACGCCTCCCGTGGAGGTTTGCATCTGCATGGGTTGCTGGTCGAACAGCTTTTCCACTTGTACTTCGAGCCGTAAGTCTTCATTCTCGGGGAAATATTGCAGCCCTTTGAAGTTGCGCTTCTGTTCAGGTATTAGCGGACTCTGCGGATGCTCCCGGAAGAACTCATCTTTTTCTGCACGAAAATCAGTCAGGTCACTCATAAAACCTCTCACAAAGTAACCTTGCGAAGGTTTGGAGAGGTAAACAAGATGATCTACCGACCAACCTTCGCAAGGTTGAATTCATAAAACATGGCGTTGGTCTTAGTCCTAGACAGATATAAAAGGGGGATTCTTACAAATTCCGCTGAAATACCAGAGATTTATGGGTCCTCTTGCGAATTCCTTTATCTTATGCTATTGTTACTTAAAGAATTAACCGGATATGACGTCGCCCGAAAAAACTGTGTTGATCATCGAGGATGAAGCAGATGCCGCTGAACTTTTTGCCGAAATGATGCGAGTCAGCGGTTTTCGTGTATTAAAGACTTCCTCGAGCGCGCCCGCCATTGCCATGATGAACGCCGAAAAACCGGATATTGTGCTACTCGATATCATGATGCCTGATGTCTCCGGACTCGATATTCTGCGGGAAATGCGCAGCGAACCGGCCCTGGCCAACATCCCGGTGGTGATCGTTTCGGCCAAGAGCCTGCCCGCCGATATAAGGAATGGCATGGAAGCAGGCGCCTCTACCTATCTCACCAAACCTGTCGGTTTCCTGGAGCTGAAAGAGGCTGTGGAACGAGCGCTGGGAAACCAATCCGCCACCTGAACTCATGAGCTTGTTGCGCGCGTTCATTGCAGTGGAAATCCCTGCCCAGATCCGGCAAGCGGTCTATAAGACGACGGCCGGGCTACGCGATGAAATCGGTCCCCTCGTCCGCTGGGTACCGATGGAAAACATGCACTTAACGCTAAAATTCCTGGGCGATGTTTCCCCCTCCAACGTGGATATGCTGTCGCAAATCATCAGTGCTGAGGCGGATCTCTTTCCTTGCTTTGACCTGCATTTGCGCGGACTTGGCTCGTTTCCCAACCTGAAGCGACCGCGCGTGATCTATATCGGGATCCAGGCTCCGGCTGCGTTGGAAACGCTCTATCGAGGCATCGAGTCCGCATCCCGCCGGTTGGGATATGAATCGGAGGAGCGCGGCTTCTCTCCGCACCTGACAATCGGGCGCGTCAAACAAAACGTGACCTCGTCCGAACAGCAGACCATCCGCCGAGCCCTCGAAGAGACCAAGATTGACTCTCTGGGCATGGCCAGAGTAGACTCGGTCCACTTGTACAAAAGCGACTTAAAACCTACCGGTTCCGTGTATACGCGGTTATATTCGGCACCATTAAAAAACACTAGCCGCTGAGACTCAGAGAACACAGACACCTCTTTTTTAAGAACTCTGTGTCTCCGTGTCTCAATGGCAAATCATGAGGTGATATCTGAACGCACTCGAACTTGCACATAAAATCGTCGCCACCCTGGAGGACAAAAAGGGTGAAGACATCCTGCTTCTCGACATCAAGGATATTGCATCTTTTACCGATTATTTCGTCATCTGTAACGGCACCAGTGACCGTATGCTCGACGCGCTGGCGAAAGGGGTGGTCGAAGCGACAAAGCAGGATTATAAGAAAAAGAGCCGCGTAGAAGGCCAATCACAGGAAGGCTGGCTGGTCCTTGATTACGGCGATGTAGTCGTTCATCTCTTCTCGCCCGATCAGCGTGAGCATTACGATCTGGAGGAGTTGTGGAGCGATGGTAAGGTGCTCCTCAGGGTACAGTAGCAGCCATTCAAACCTAGAACCGCCGAACGACATGTCGCTGCAGCATGTCGTTTTTTGTTGGAAAGGCTTGACACACGTGCTATACTAGTGATGTCGGTGATGGCAGCTTGGGCGCCCGCCAAACATCGAATACTTTTATTCGTGATGATTTGCAATAATACCTAGAGGGACATGCCCTTCCTTTTTACCCAGCCTGCCCTACTGAACACAGAACCGGTTGAAAGATTGCCTCAGGCCACTCTGGCGTGGTCGAACAGAAATTTTAATGTTACCTATCTTTCAGCGTGAGCATGTGGAAAGGGAGATGACCAATGGCGCAACAGGAAATTGAGACCATTCTGGCACGGCATCTTGCCGAATACCTGGCCATGCCGATCTTCATTGTGAACCCGGCTGGAGATCTAGTTTTTTATAATGAACCGGCAGAGATCATTCTGGGAACGCGCTACAATGAGACTGGCACCATGCCCGCCAGTGAATGGACTACGATCTTTCACCCGGTGGACCGGGATGGAAACACTATTCCGGGCGATGATCTGCCCCTGGTCATAGCACTGACTCAACGCTGCCCTGCACACAGGAACTTCTGGATCCGCGGGCTGGATGGGAAACTGCGCGAGCTGGAGGTGACGGCTTTTCCAGTAATCGGACAGGCAGATCGTTTCCTCGGCGGGATTGCTATTTTCTGGGAAATTGAAAAATGAAGGTTACCTTCTGGGGAACGCGCGGATCGCTTGCATCCCCCAGCCCCGAGACAGTCCGTTATGGCGGCAATACCTCCTGTGTCTCGGTGGAGGGGCGTGAAGGCGGCTTGCTGATTCTGGATGCCGGCACAGGCCTTCGCAATCTGGGGCAGAAATTGCCGGTTGACCTAGAGTGCGCTCATATCCTCCTGACCCATCTACACATGGATCATATTCAGGGACTGCCCTTCTTTGCCCCGTTAAGACGCAGGGGTGCAGAGGTCCATCTCTGGGGGCCGGCCAGCACAACACTCTCTCTGGACGCCCGCCTGCAGAAGTACCTGTCTCCGCCATTGTTTCCGGTCAGTATTCGCGAGCTGGCTGCAATCGTCCATTTCCACGAACTGCCATCGCATGTCATCGAGATCGGAGAATTCTCGATCACAGCGCAGTTAATCATTCATCCCAACCCGACCATTGGCTATCGCATTGAATCGGCGGGGGCCGCGATCACCTATCTGCCAGATCACGAACCGGCACTCGGCAGCCGGACCTTTCCATACGATAAATCCTGGGTATCTGGCTATAAGCTGGCCGAAGGAGCTGACCTGTTGATCCATGACACGCAGTACACAGACCAGGAATACCAGGAACGTGTAGGCTTTGGCCACAGCAGCATCAATCACGCGTTCCAGTTTGCGGGCCTGACCGATGTAAAACACTTTGCTCCCTTCCATCATGATCCCACCCACAGCGACATTGACCTGGACCGGATGTTTGCAGAAACACTTAAGACCATGCAACCGGCGTATAACGTCACACCCAGCCGGGAAGGATTGACACTGGAAGTTACCCGCTGAGACAAGCGGTATAGCGATAAAAAACATCGTCCCGCAGACTTAAGGTCTGCGGGACGTCTTCATTACCTCTTAGCTTCCAATTATTTCTCAAACACCCAGCGGTCTACTTCACGTTTCCAGTCCACGAGCTCCTCGGGTTGGAACCACAACGCCACTTCGCTGGCACCGTTCTCCACACTATCAGATGCGTGTGTCAGATTGCGCCCCACTTCGAGGGCAAAGTCGTGGCGCAGCGAGCCCGGCGCGGCTTCGGTAGGACGCGTCGAGCCCATGGTCTGGCGGATTGCAGCAATAGCGTTCGGCCCCTCCCAGACCATCGCCATGACCGGCGCGGACGTAATATAAGAAATCAGTCCTTCGTAAAACGGTTTGCCTTTGTGAATAGCATAATGCGTTTCGGCAAGCTCGGTGTTCACCTGTAGGAACTTTGCGCCAACCAGCCGCAGCCCACGGCGTTCGAGACGTGTGATGACCTCACCGACAAGCGCGCGCTGCACGCCATCGGGTTTTACCAAGACGAGCGATCTTTCCACAGAATTCCTCCAAAAAAGTAGTTTTGCAAAGTCTTAAACACAAAAGGCACGAAGATCATCAAAGCTTTTGAACTTTTCCTTCGTGCCCGTTGTGTCCTTTGTGTTGAAAATTGTTACCGGAGTAGCTCTTCTGCTTTTGTGTACGCGTCGAGCGCGTCCTGCAAACGGTTGGCACGCATGTACGCATCACCGAGCGACTGCCAGATATCCACTTCCACAGGATAGCGATAAGAAGCCTCGCGCAGATCGTAAATGATATCTTCCAAAAGGCGTCCCTTCTTGATGAGACGGCCATAGTTTTCCAGCGCGCCGGAGAGATTGTTCCTTGAAAGTTCACCGCGTGCATGTCCCAGAATCGGGTCCGTCAGGGGCCCGGTCACTTTTCGGACCGGTTCTCTTTGTGGCCGGATGGGAGGTGCAGGCTGTTTAGCTACCGGTTCGGCGGCCGTGATCTTCTCTTCGATAATCGAAACGACGTCGACGGGCTCAGGCTGGGGCGGTAAAGCAACAGGTTCTGGTGCAGGCTGCTCGGCAACCGGCTCAGAAACAGCGGGTTCCGGCTCGGGCTCAGGTTCAGTCTGCCGCGCTTCCAGTTCCACCGGCTGCCAGTCGGTAGCGCGGGTGGGCTCGATCTTGGTCGGCTCAGCGACCAGTTCACCGGTCTCATCCCGCAACCAGGCAGGCAAATCCTCTTGTGCGCCGAATGTGGCTCGTTCTGATTCTTCCTCGTCCAGACCTCGCAGCCAGCTTGGGAGACCACCTGTGTCTATGCGTGGAACCTCCTGAGACACCGGCTTCGGCTCCTCCTCAATGGCGCCCATCCACTCGGTCGCTTCAGGTATTTCTTCTGAGGCTTCTGAAGAAGCAGCGGCGCCCTCTTCCGCCAGTTTCTGTTGTTCAATGTCCTGCATCCATGCGGGCAATTCTTCCGGCGGCATTGCCTGCGTGGGTTCGGGTGTGACTTCCTCTGGCTTATCTAGAGTCTTAAACCAGATAGCTGTATCGTCCCCTGATGGGATATCCGCAGACGGAGCTGTCTCTTCCTTCTCCAGGCCCTGCAGCCAGGCTGCTGTGTCCTCCGTGGAAGGAGCCTGTTCCGTAACGGGCGATGTGAGAGGCGGCTCTTCAGCGCGCGTCTCATCGACGGGCTCCATCCATTCCGGAGTCTCTTCCTGGCGTCCCCGGGATTGAATTGCAGCAATTGTTTCCTGATCCAGACTCTTCAGCCATGCCTCCGTATCATCTTCCTCAGCAACTGGTTCTGCTGCAGGCAATCCTTGCCCTTCTTGCATCCAGGCAGGTGTCTCCTCCGTAGCTTCAGAGGCTTGGGGAGCGACAGTTTCTGCGTCGAGGCTCTTCAACCAGATGGCTGTATCATCCATAGAAGCGGGCTCTTGTGAGACAGCCTCTGCAAACGACGATTCCTCCGCTGGGGTTTGGTCGGCTTGCTGCAACCAATCGGGCTTTTCTTCAGAGCGCTCTTCCGGCTCACTTGTGACCTCTCTTCCCTCCAGATTGCGCAACCAGACCTCGGTCTGGTCTATGTCCGCAGGTTGCTCCGAAGCTGAAGCAAGAGCGGGCGACTCGCCAATGTCCTTGGCCTGCTTGACCCATTCCGGTTCCTCTTCAGGGCGCTCTTCTGGCTTCGTCAATAGCCCCTCGCTGGCGCCTTGCTTGGCGGCCAGGCTTTCGAGCCAGGCAAAGGAATCATCCTGTTCTTGCTCACTCTTACCAAGTTCTTCAAAGCCGGCAGCAGGCTCGGCGACAGGTGGTCGCTCTTCGGCGGGAGGTTGCGCAGGCGGTACTTCCGGCGATTGCGTGCTAAGCGTTTTGGCCTGTTGGACCCACTCTGGTTCCTCTTCCAGGCGTTCTTCTGGCTTTGTCAGCAAGCCCTCGGTAGCGCCCTGCTTGGCAGCCAGGCTTTCGAGCCAGGCAAAGGAATCATCCTGTTCCTGCTCACTCTTCCCGAGCTCTTCGATATTTGCAGCCGGCTCTGCCACCGACGGTTGGGCCGTCTCGGCAGGAGGCGGAGGCACATCCACTCCCTTGGCCTGCTTGACCCAGTCGGGTTCTTCTTCCAGACGCTCTTCAGGCTTCGTCAGCAAACCCTCGGTAGCGCCTTGTTTGGCGGCAAGGCTTTCCAGCCAGGCAAATGCATCATCCTGTTCTTCTTCACTTTTGCCAAGCGAAGCCGCGCTAGAAGATTCGGGTGTTGCGGAGGGAGCCGATTGCTCGCCCTCCTGTGTTAGCTCATTAAGGAAGTCAAACTCATCCGCGGTAGCCGGCGTAGTACTGCGCGGACTGCCCAGAGGATCGAGAAAATCAAAATCGTCTGCCGAAGATGATGGAGCGGCTCCTTCGGATTGAGCTTCAGACTCACCAAGCAAATCGAAAGTCTCGGCAGCGGGCGCGGAGGGGGCAGCATCAAAGGGCTCGGACGGACGATTGAGGAAGTCGAACTCGTCTGATAGTGGCTCCACTGGCTTCGCTTCAGTCCCTTCCGTCTGGCCCAGTTGGTTAAGCCAATCCAAATCGCCTGCCGGGGCTGCGGAAGTTGATTCGGTTTCACTGCCAAATCCTTTGAGCCAGTCAGGTTCTTCCTGAGGCGAAGCCGCGGCCTGTTCTGGTGCATCGAGCTGCTTCAGCCAATCCGGCTTGTCCTCTACAGGTTGAGCAGGAGTCTCACTGGGCGGGTTCATCCAGTCGAGCTGGTCACTTGTATCGGTTGGAACTGGCAGTGCGCTCGTGCCGATCTGGTTGATCCAGTCTGGTAATTCTTCTTCTTCCTCTGCCGGGGTTTCAGGGGTCTGTTGGGGCGCCATCGCTTTGACCCAGTCGGGCAAGTCGCCTTGCTCAATGGGTTCCAGTGCAGCAGGCTCACGCTCTGCGTCTGCAAATGCAGATTTGCTCTCATCGAACGCGCCTGTTGATTTGCCCCAACCGGCTTCACGCAAAAAGTCCGGAATGTCATCCGCACGCTCCGCGGGCGGGATAGAGGGTGGGGCCGCATCGAAAGGAGCAGACCTGCTCGGCATCTCCTCGAAGGGGTTCACCTGCGGAGATGTCAGAGGCGTTTCTCCAAGAGCACTCTTGAGCCAATCGGGTTGATCGTCCTGCAAAGCTGGACTCTCCAAAGAAATAGCCTGTCTTTCCTGCCAATCGGGCTGCAGACCAACGGGCTGTCCGTTCCAGTCCAGGTGCTCGAGAGTCACGGCGGGGTCGGGCACTTCACTCGATGTAAATATCGAGCCAGTGACCTGCGCAGCATACGGATCCAGCTCTACCACGCGCTGGCGATAGGTCAGCACACTCTCAGGATGATCGATGCCCAGAATTTCTACCAACACACGGTTTGCATCCAGGTTGTAGGGCTGGGTGCGCAATACTGTAGACGCAACATCTGCCGCATCGTTCTTCAGCCCGCTCCGGTAATAGGCACGGGCCAGCAACACCTGCATATCATGGCGGCCGGCATCTTCCTTTAAGACGCTCTTGATTTCAGAGATCGCCTGCGGGTACAGCTCACCCTGCACATACATATGCGCCAGAGCGCCGCGCGTCATGCGGATGCGCGGAGGCGCAACCCCCTCGCGGCGGGCATATAGCCGCTGCAGTTCACTCTGGATCGCGGCGTTCGACGGCTGCGTTTCAAACGCACGTTCCATGTGCCAGATCGCGTCGTCGAGATGATTCTCTTCATCACGGATGATGCTCATGCCCACATTTGCAACAAAATCATTGGGGACTGCCGCCAGCACCCGCGAAAAAATATCCGCTGCCTCACCATAACGTTTATATTCGAGATATGCCTTGCCAAGCAGGCGATACGTTTCGATATATTTGGGGAATGTTTTAAGAATATGCCTACAATGAGCGATCGCCTCGTCCAGATGACCGCGGTCGATCATTGTCTCAATTTCTTGGTTATAAGCCCGTAGAGATACTTTGGCCATGAAGTTGTATACTCCTGTACTACCGCTCGTCCCTTACGCAAGTAAACTTTCTGACCCGTTTTGTATGCCAATGCTCGAACTTCAAGTTCACATAATATGCGGTACTCTGTAAGTATGCCCCATTCTTAAAATTAATGCAAGACTATGGGCATTTTAACAACGAATCAGTCGTAAAACAGGGGGAGTCGCTCCACAGCTCCGTCACTAAAGACATGCGCCGAAAGGACAGCTTCACGCGCCTCGTCCAGTTTCTCTCTATCATTGGCATGGATCGTGAACAGCGGATCGCCGCTCTGGACTTGGTCCCCCACTTTGCGGTGGATGACAAAACCAACAGCATGGTCTACCGGATCGTCTTTGCGGGCCCGCCCCGCCCCGAGCGCAACTGCCGCCTCCCCTACGGTCCTGGCCTGGATCTGAGTCAGGTAGCCGTTCTGTGGCGACTTCACCACCTCCACGTGCTCGGCGCGCGGGAACCTGGACGGATCATCCACGTAAGACAGATCGCCGCCCTGCGCCTCGACCAGCACCCGGAATTTCTCAAAGGCCGAGCCATCCACAATGGATTTTTCTGCCATGGCACGAGCCTCAGGCAAAGCCGGGGCGCGCTTTCCCAGCACCAGCATATGCGCGCTGACGTGCAGGCAGTGCTCTAGGAAATCTTCGGGCCCGTTATCTTTCAACGTTTCAATGGCCTCGACAACCTCCAGTGAATTCCCCACAGCGTTTCCCAGCGGCTGGTTCATATCCGAAAGCAAAGCCACAACTTCGCGCCCGGCCAGTTGACCGATATCCACCATCAGGTTGGCAAGCTGGCGCGCTTCTTCGAGGGTCTCCATAAACGCGCCGAGACCGGTTTTTACATCGAGCAGAATGGCCTGCGCCCCTGCTGCCAGTTTTTTGCACATAATGGAGGACGCGATCAAGGGAATGGATTGCACTGTGCCGGTCACATCGCGCAGAGCATAGAGCTTGCCATCGGCGGGCGCCAGGTCGAGGGATTGGCCGGTGAGGACAATGCCCTTTTCTTTGAGCTGGTGCTTGAATTCTTCAGTGGTGAGATCCACGCGGTAGCCGGGAATAGATTCCAGTTTATCGAGCGTTCCCCCGCTGAAGCCCAGTCCGCGCCCGGACATTTTGCCAACCGGCAAACCACATGCCGCCACGATCGGAAGCACGGCCAGACTCGTTTTATCCCCTACCCCGCCGGAGGAGTGTTTGTCGACAGCCAGATCCACGACGTCACTCAGGTCGAGCATGTGACCGGAATTCGCCATGGACAGGGTCAGGTCTGTCGTCTCGCGCGGGGTCATCCCGTTGAGCACAATTGCCATAAGAAGTGCAGAAGCCTGATAATCTGTAAATTCCCCCGAAATGAACGTCTTGACAAAGAACTCGATCTCCGCGAGAGACAGCTCTTGCTTATCGCGTTTCTTGATAATAATATCTACAGCGCGCATTTAAATCTCCTTCTGAGAGTCTGCGCGTTTATTTTATCTCAGGAAAGGGAACAAGTACACACGTAGACAGGCAAACAAATTCCCTTAGTGACCTTTGTGTCCTTGGTGTTTAAGAGTTTTTGACCAGTTTCGACCCGTCTTTTGAGTCCTGCACCGTCCAGCCGCGCGCCGCGATCTCGTCGCGCAGTTTATCTGATTCCGCCCAGTTCTTGTTTGCACGTGCGTTCGTGCGCTGCTCCATCAATTCGATGACATCTTCAGACGGCTGATCATCTTCGAGCCGCGGGGCATTGACGCACATCTGCCAGACGTGTGCAGGAATGTCTTTCGCAACAGGACTGGGAATCTGGAAATCCCCCAGCTCGCTGAGTGGGAATTTCGAGCCCGAAGCATACATCTCCGGACTGCACTCGCGCACCAGCGACACAGAGCTAACTCCGCTCACTTCGCACAGACCCGTTTCAAAGTCGATGATGAGCCCGGTGTGCTCATCCAAACCAATCGTTTGATTCTCTGGCGGGACTTGACCACACCACTCTCCAAAACGCTCCATTCCGATGAAACAACGGCTGGTATCCAAATCCGCGCCGCCCTCTGCATTGTTCCAGTGCGGGATGAACGAAACATGCAGCCCAAAGTCAGCAAAGAAATTTAACCCATCCACCACGTGCACGTCCTGCCCCACTTTGTAGATCTCGTAGACCGGCAACGCGTGGGCACCAACGGAGATCGTCGCGGCGGAGGCAAACACGAGCGTCGCGCCGAGGCGGTGCCTGGCACGGATGACGTCCCACGTGAGCGTATCTTTCAAGTGACGGATCGCATACGTCGGGCTACCCGGTCCCATAAAGATCATGTTGGCATACAGAAGCGGCTTGATGATCTCCGGGTCATCGGGGCTGAAATCCGAATTCTTCTTGCGAGCAGGGATCACATGTACAACAGGCTTGTAGTTCTGCAAACGGGATTTCATAAAGTCCCCCACACGTCCCACCACCTGTGCGGAGTTCAACTCGAATCCCGCCGGGGTTTCGATCAATGCAATCTGCAGCGGCCCCTCGATCGTGCGTGCCAGCGATTCAAAAATCCGCCCGCCTGCCAGCGAAGTTTCACCCGAGCCAAGAAAAGCGATTTGTCCCAGTGCCATGTCATCTCCCTTGTGTAGTTGTGACCACTTAGTGGGACGCAGCGTTGAGTTCATCTATTACATGCAAAAGTTCCTCGTTGGAGGGGATATCGGACATCGATTGGCCATAATGCGCGAAGCGAACGTATCCCTGCGCATCGACGACACAATTGAGAGGCATGCGTCCCAGCTTGAATAAGTTCACTTCCTGGCGGTAGCGTCTGGCAACCGTATGATCGGGGTCGGGGAGACCGGTAAACGGAATTTTTTCATTCTTCCAATATTGCTTAAAGACGGCCGGAGGATTGGGCCCTATCGCCAGAATTTCAGCGCCGCGACGCGTGAATTCTCCATATCCATCCCGCAAGCGCGCCAACTGCGCGCGACAGTACGGTCACATAAAGCCGCGCAGGAAGGCGAGCACCACCGGTTTGCCGCGGAAGTCAGATAAGCGGAGCGTTTCCCCTCCTACATCATAAAGCTCAAAATCAGGCGCAAGTTCCCCCGGAGTAATTAGTTTTGTCATTGGTTCAGTTCTTTCAAAAATTGTACTGTTGCTTCTACTGTTTGTTTCTGTTGATCGGCACGCGAGATGGCTGCTTCATTATCCCCGGGCTGGGCACCGTAATCGCCAAACTGCGCATGGTTTCCACCCTGCACTACAACATACTGTGTATCTGCCGGAAGCAACGCATGCTTCTCTTCGAAGACGGCTACGCCGTTCATATCCTCCGTGCCGTAAATAGAAAGCACTGCGATGCCAGCATCCTTCAGCGCGTCATTGGCCGGATAAGATGCCCACAATACCAGACCATCGATTTCCTCATGCTGCGACGCATACAATGCAGCCGCCACTCCGCCCAGCGAATGCCCACCGACACCCCAGTGTTTGATCTCAGGGAAGGGGGGAATGGCGCGATCTGCCGCATTGGCATCGAAGAAAGCGAGATTGAGCCTGACCGGCAGAAGAATCACGAGATACCCCTGTTCTGCGATACGTCGGAGCGGTGCCGCATACGCACGATAATCCACGCGCCCACCGGGATAAAAGACAAAGCCTGTGGTTGGCTTTTTGCTTGCCGGTTGGAAGACGATATATTCATCCACGCTCACCGTCACCTGCGCATCGGACCGGAGCGCGGCGAAGGCTTCAGGCGCGGGACGCATAGCAGAGCTCGCCCAGACGATAAATGCCACAGCCACTGCAGCAACGATGAAAAATCCAAATAAGAGCGGCTTCGCGAACTTCATTTTTTCTCCAGAAGCGATCTGGCTTTCGCCCAGATCTCGTCAAACATCTGGGCGGTCAGCCGCCCGGTGAGCGTGTTCTGCTGGCTGGGATGATACGAACACAGGATCCAGGCGCCATTATCTAATTGAAACGACGCCCCGTGCCCGAACTTCCAGGCCGGGTTGCGCACGGAATATAGACGCAGGATCCTCTCAAAAGCTATCCGACCCAGGCAAACGATGACTTTGGGCTGCAAGATCTGCAGTGTACGCACGAGATACGGCTGGCAATTATCCAACTCTGCAGGGACAGGCTTGTTATCCGGGGGTGCACAATGAGCCACGGCGCAAATATAAAGGTCGTGCAGCCGGAGTCCATCATCTTTTGACTTCGCCAAAGGCTGGTTCGCAAACCCGGCCCGGTACAATGCTGGAAATAAAAACCCACCCGAGGCATCACCGGTGAATACGCGTCCGGTACGATTCGAGCCATGCGCGCCGGGCGCGAGACCCACAACTAATACACGCGCATTCGGATCGCCAAACCCGGGCACGGCCCGCCCCCAGTATTCCTGATCTCGATAGGCTTTGCGCTTGACCCGCGCCACTTCCTCACGCCACGCGACCAGGCGCTGACATTTAAAACAGGAGATGATCTCCTGGTTGACTTGCTCTAATTCAGATTTTTTTGACATATCTTCTGCTACCCGATGTAAATTTGCGCTGCAATTCTATCCCACCGTTAATAGAGCACACTTAGAGAATCAGCATGGCATCCCCAAACGAATAAAAGCGATATCCCTCGCGAATGGCGGTTTCATAGGTTTCCAAAATCTTCTCACGCCCTGCAAACGCGCTGACTAGCATCAACAACGTCGACTTCGGCAAATGGAAGTTCGTGATCATGGTGTCAACAACTTGGAATTCATAACCCGGCAAAATATATACAGACGTTGGGCCTACGAAAGGCGATATTCGATACTCGGCACTCGAATCATCGAATTTCGAATATCGCTTTCCCGTCTCAAGTGTTCGTACCGATGTCGTCCCCACTGCAACGACTCTTCCACCCATCTGCTTTGTTTGATTGATCAAGTCCGCCGTTTCCTGTGAAAGCTCGCACCACTCGGTGTGGATGACGTGCTCTTCAGGGTTGTCTTCCGTAACAGGAGCAAAGGTATCTAACCCGACATGCAAAGTGACAAAGGCAACCTTCACACCTTTGACCTGCAACTCTTCAAGCAAACGCGGTGTAAAGTGCAGCCCGGCCGTCGGCGCGGCGGCGGACCCTGGCTCTCGTGCGTAAACTGTTTGATACCGTTCCGGGTCGCTCAATTTCTCGTGAATATAGGGCGGAAGCGGCACGTTCCCTACTCGGGAGAAATACGGCTCGATGGGTTCTGAAAATTTGATGAGGCGCTCCGAGCCATGTAGTAATTCAATAATCTCTGCATGGACTCCAACGTCTTTGCGCACGCTGTCCCTTCGGACAGCAGCCCCTGTGCGGCCAGATGTTGGACTACCATGCTCACTCCGATGACTGGAGTCATCGAACTCCACAAACAACTTCTTGCCTATACGCAGGCCTTTTCCTCCCACCAATGCTTCCCAGGTCAATTCGTCATGCCGGCGCAGGAGAAGCAATTCTACGCGCCCGCCTGTCTCTTTGCGCGCGTAAATCCGCGCCGGGATGACGCGCGTTTGGTTGAGCACCAGCAGATCTCCCGTGCGTAAATAGTCACCGACATCCTGAAAGATACGATGCTCTATCTCTCCTGTATCACGATGTAAGACCAACAGCCGCGAAGAATCACGCGGCTCCGTAGGCGTCTGCGCGATGGAAGTTTCGGGGAGGTTGTAGTCGAAATCGGAGGTTTTCATAACGCTTGTGGGCTGCAATGAATCGATGATCAAACGTTATCGATTGAAAAACCGGATAATGATGTTGAGTACGATCGTGAGTAAAAGGGAAAGCACACAGGATGTCACGATAGGAAAGTAAAATATGCCGCCCCTCCCTTCCATGCGGATATCCCCGGGCAACCTTCCGATGGGAAGACCAAGCCTGCCTGCTAAGAAGATCCCCCCACCGATCAGGATCAATAGAATTCCACCAATCACTAAATAACGAGCGATATTTTCCATATGTTTAAGTTCCAGGTGTAAGGTTGAACGTTCAACGTTTAAACCTTCAACCTTAAACATCACAACAGCCTTTGCTGTCCTTCTTCCTTCCATTCCATTTTCAAATGCTGGTATGCGGATTTTGTGGCGATACGTCCCTGGGCAGTGCGATCAAGGAAGCCGAGCTGAAGGAGGTAAGGCTCGACCACATCCATGATCGTATCCTGCTCCTCGCTAATGGAGGCAGCAATGGTGTTCAAGCCAACCGGTCCGCCGCCATATTTTTGGATGATCGTCCTAAGCACCCGCCGGTCGATATCATCCAAACCGAGCGGATCCACCTGCAAGAGGTCGAGCGCCTCTTTGGCAATCTTTGAGGTGATCTTCCCATCCGCGCGGACCTGGGCGTAGTCACGGACGCGGCGCAGCAAGCGCAGGGCCACACGCGGTGTCCCGCGGGCGCGGCGGCCGATCTCTTCCACGCCGCCGGGCTCCACTTCCACTTTGAGCATGCCTGCCGCCCGCAAGACAATGGACTTCATCGCCTCCAGGTCGTAGTAATCCAAACGATACACGGCGCCAAAACGTGCGCGCAACGGCGCTGTCACCAGAGCTAGCCGGGTCGTCGCGCCGACCACCGTAAAGCGCGGCAATTTCAGACGGATGGAACGAGCGGAAGGTCCCTTGCCGATGACAATATCCAGCGCGAAATCCTCCATGGCCGGGTACAGCACTTCTTCCACGGCGCGCCCGAGGCGATGTACCTCGTCGATGAACAATACATCCCCTGCTCGCAGGTTGGTGAGAATTGCTGCCAGATCTCCGGCGCGCTCGATGGCAGGGCCCGCTGTCACCTTGACGTTGACTCCCATTTCATTCGCGACGACATGCGCAAGCGTGGTCTTTCCGAGGCCGGGAGGTCCATAAAACAAGACATGATCCAGCGCTTCACCGCGCTGGCGCGCAGCAGCGATCAGAATCGCGAGATTCTCTTTGACCTGGTTCTGCCCGATCAGGTCTGTCAGTTTTTGGGGCCGAAGCGCGTTATCGACGCGGTCATCGGGTTTGGACTCGGGGTCCAGGGGACGGGGTCGCCCCGCGCCGTCGGAAGGGTTAGTGGTCATATGTTCTATTATACTGTGTGAAATGTCGTTGCGAGCGCCCTTTGCGAAGCAATCTCCTCTTCCAGAAACAGTAGGTTACGCTTGTCGTAGATCCCGCGCTGGCGGGGCAGCGAGACACATAAGGTTCGGCGGGCCGCTTCGCGAGCCCGTCCTACTTTGCCCTTAAATTGAGCAGGGATGGCATTGCTGTCATCCCTGCTGTTTACTCTTTGGCAGTCTGGCGATCCTGGTCATTCGACTTTAGATCCATGACTTTGCGTCACTACGTTTCCGTAGTTTTGCTTTTCGGTTAGCCGGTCGATCGTTACTAATACAACGAACCTATTAGTTTTAGACACCTGGCTTTGCGTCACCGTCTTTCGGCGGTTTTGCTATTTTCGGCGGTCTGGCAATCTGGTCACAAACGAACACGTGACGGAAGACCCATGACTTTGCGTCCCTAGGTTTCCCTAGGTTTGCTTTTGTTTCCGAGTGAAATCATTATCGCGCAGAAAAATTGAAAATTCAATACATTTTTTGTCTTATTTGAATTCTCTAATCGTTTCCTAATTCCCCCCTAATGATTCTAAAAATGAATGCGTACTTCGATACGATTTACTCGTATGCCAGCACTTCCCGGATAGTTAACCGGGCCGCATTACGCGCTGGCAAAATACTCGCAGCAGCCGACAAAGCCAGCACCAACCCAAGCCAGATAGCATACCCGGTGTATGTAAACACCACCTCGATCGGGGTTTGGAACACTGCCAGGCTCACAATAGTCGAAAGTAAATAGGTAAACGGAATGGAAAGGATGATCGCCAGCCCGAAGGAGATCATCCCAATAAAAACACCCTCAGCAATGACGGTGCGCATCACTGCGCGGTCATCGGCGCCAATGGCACGCATGATGCCAATTTCACGGGTGCGCTCCAATACGTTCATGCCCATCGTGCCGGTGAGCCCCATCGACCCGACGATCGCCGTCAGCACCGCCATAATGAGCAAGAACACGACAAGCACATCCAGGCTCTCGACTGCCGTGTCCAGCGAAGCTCTTCCCGCCTCGGCAATGCGCACCTTGAACCCAAGTTCACGGAAATACTTATCCAGTTCTTCCGCTTTCGCATCCTGGTACGGCCGGTCATGCCGGTCTGTCACCAGCCGGAAGGAATAAGCGCGGTTCACCAGGTGGTTCACCTTCGAAATATATTCATAAGGCGCATAAGCCAGCACCCCCTCACGATCCACGAATTTGAAGATGCCAACTACTTCCCAGACTTCTTCACGGCCTTCGATCTTCAGGTTGATCGTGCCACCCGGCTGCAAATCCGGGAAATACTTGAGCGCGCCCTCACTCACCGCCAGCTTGCGCACGTCTTCCGGGCGGATCCAGCGGCCGGTCACCAGGAGCGGCTCGATCAACTGGCTATCCGCAGGCGGACCGAACACGTTGATGTTCTCGAGCACCTGCTCATTTTCATCCAGCAACTCACCGCTCACGAACTGCCAGCCCTCCATGTGCTCGATGCCGTCCACATTCCGCAACTTCTGCTCAATTTCTTTCAAGCGGTACGGCCGCTCAAAATCCAGCGATACATCCGCAACGAAGTATTTGCCAATCTGCCCGATGTAATCATGCAAGGTCACACGCACATTGAACACGGCAATAAAAATGGCGCCTCCCATGGTCAATGTGAACAGTGTCAGCACGAGCCGGCTCTTGCGCCGGAATGTATTTCGTAGCGAGATCACAAAGGGACGCGGGATGTGAATACCGCGCCGGGACAGGACGCGGGTGGCTTTCACCTGCATCCTGTCGAACCAGGAGAGCCGCCCCTCCGCCATCTTGGCGTGCTTCTCGTCTTCAGCCAGGCCTCCGCTGAGAGCGCGCAGGATGGTGATGCGTGACCCATTGAGCACCGGTAAGAGCCCGGCAATGAGCGGGACAAGCAGGCCAACGAGGACCTGCACGACAAATGCAGCTGGCACAATACGATATCCCAACAGGTTGAAATTCAGCTCACCCGCAATAAACAGGGCAAGTCCGTAGGCGCCCTGTCCGCCCAGGGGAATGGAGATCAACAAAGCCAGAATTCCAAACGCCATGATGAGGGTGAGGTACATCAGAAAGACCTGCCGCCGTTGCCCGCCCACAAGTTTGATGACCCCAATGTATCGCAAATGCTGATTAAGTAACGCGTTGAGAGTATTCGCGATCAACGAGCTGGAAAGGAACACGATCAGGATGCCAAGCGCCATTAAGATACCCAGAATCGCATTGACCGTGTCTGCCAGCGGATGTTCATGCGTTTCTGAAAAGCGCATACGAATGACAAGCGTGTCATTTTTTTCGAGCTTGTCTTTCAGCCTTGCGCCCATGTCGCGCACGTGGAAGATATCATCTCCGTTCTCGGAAACGCGCACCAGGGCGCGGTTGTACAGCTTTGGATGCCCCAGCGACTGCAGTGTATCCATGCTGATATAGCCATACGGTGAAGCCAGAAAATCCCCGGCCCCCGCGGCAGTGTCCTGGACAATGCCAACGACCGGGAGTGTTTTCGTCGAGCCATCAGGAAGCTGGAATTCCAGCAATTGCCCGACGCCGGTATCGATGTGCTCAAGCGCATCCAGTTCCAGCAGCACTTCGCGCTTCTCGGGCGTCGTCTGCCCCTCGATGGGCTTCAGCAGGTTGATCGCGTTCTCCTCGAAATCTTCAAAAGCGCTCATATCGAGCGTGGTCCATTTCTCGGTGCCAGGGACGCGCACGCGCATGTTGAAGACGCGCCTCGCTTCGGCATCCTCCACGCCGCGCTGGTTCTGGATCAGCTCCAGCACATCCTCATCGAAATCGATCATGCGCAATTCAATGTTAGCCGGGTTGTTCGCCGAATAGGAGGCGCTCATATCATTCGAGATGATCTGGTAGGCGCCCGCGATCACCCCAATGGAAAACACGCCCACCGCGATCGAGAAAACGACCAGCAGTGTGCGAGCTTTGTTATCCAACAGATCGTGAAATACTTTGCGCCAGCGAGGTTTCATACGATTTACGAATTACGATTTTCGATTGGTTTCTTGCTATCCGCCACGATCAAGCCATCGGCGATGGTGAGGTTGCGGGTGGTGCGTGAGGTGAGTGAAGGATCATGTGTTACCATAAGCACCGTCTTGCCGCGGCGTGATAATTCTTCGAACAGATCGATGATGGCGCTGGCAGACTTTGAATCGAGATTACCCGTCGGCTCATCTGCTACCAGTAAAGGTGGATCACAGGCTAACGCACGCGCGATCGCTGCCAGCTGCTGCTGTCCGGTGGAGACCAGCGCTGGCAGCTTATTCGCAAAAGGTTCCATCCCGACTAACTTAAGCATTGCGATGGCCCGCTCAGGGCGTTCCTCGAAATCATACATCTCGGCGAAGTCCATCGAGAGCATCACATTCTCGAGCAAAGTCAGCATCGGCAGCAGCTGAAAGAACTGGAACACGATCCCCAGGTTTCTGCCGCGCCACCTGGAGCGCTGACTTTCGGTCACGCCTGTGTAAATGTCAGTCCCGCCAATGATCATCTGTCCTTTTGTGGGATGATCGATGCCCGTGATCATATTCAGTAATGTGGACTTTCCACTCCCCGATTTGCCGACGATCGAAACAAACTCGCCGCGCTCGATGATCAGGTCCACTCCTCGCAGCGCTGTAAATTCCCCCGCGGCGTTCTTGAAGGTCTTAACGATGCCGCGCATGTCGATCATGGGATCACTTTTCCCGCTGCCCTCAGGAGAGGTGTTTGGGGCAAGAGCCAACTCTATTTCATGCGTGCTCATGGCGCCCATTCCCTTTCGACCCGTTTGGCGATTCCATGACGGATACGAGTTCTCCGTCGGCAATTCGCAGTGTCCGTGTAAAACGAGGGCTGAGCGTTTCGTCATGGGTCACCATGATGATGGTTTTTCCCAGATCGTTGACCAGATGCTCGAAGACCTCAAAAATGTGTTCGGCTGTCACCGAGTCGAGGCTGCCCGTCGGTTCATCCGCCACAAGGAGCGGCGGATCGTTCGCCAGCGCCCGCGCGATAGCGACACGCTGCTGCTGCCCACCGGAAATGTGAGCAGGAAGCTTATCGGCATGGCTTTCGATCTCCACCAGCCGAAGGAGCTCGAGGGCGCGCTCGCGCGATTGTTTCGAGTTGAACCTGCCGCACAAATCCATGGGCAGTGTGATATTTTCTACCAGCGTGAGCATCGGCAGCAATTGAAAGGATTGGAATACAACGCCGAGGTTATGTCCGCGCCATAAGGCAATTTGATCTTCGCTCAATTTGTGAAGAGAAATAGAGGAGCCGTTCGTATGCGCAAGGACTTCGCCAGAGGTGAGATGATCGACCCCCGTGATCATATTCAGCAACGTGGATTTGCCCGCGCCCGATTTCCCGACAATGCCAATGAACTCGCCCTTCCCCACCTGGATGTTGATGCCTTTCAGCGCGGTGAATTCGCCTGCCGCTGTGGCGTATACTTTCACCACATCGCGCAGTTCGAGCAGAGGTTTATTTACTGATTCATCCGAGGTCATACTCTCATTGTTTTCGCCGTGCTGGTCCACTCTGATAGGTCGCTCTACAGACACATAAAAACGGTCGCCGTGGCAACCGTTCTGGTAGCATGCCGTGGATTTCATTTTACTCTCATCCCCCGTTTGTGATAAATTTCCTAATTTTGCACTTATTTTTGAAAGAATGCAGCCTGAGCGTTTGTGCTCAGGCTACATGTAGGGCAGGTTTTTAACCTGCCACCTCTCTTGCAGGACTAGTAAGCGTCAGGCTACAAGAAACTAACGCAGCAATTTATTCAGTTCCGGATGCATCTTAAAATTATGGGATTGAAACTCTTCCTCAGCGCTGAACGTGTCGTGGCAGGTTTCGCATGTATAGCGCGAATGGACTTCACGATTGTGCCGTTCCCATGCCACACCATCATCGAACTCTGCGCCGCATTCTTCACATCTATATTCCTTTTCATGCTCCTGGTTCATCAGATTTCTCCTTTCAGGGGCTCTTACTTCGTTCTTGAAAAATAGAGCACCGATAGCTCGGTGCTCTATTTAACGATTTGCTCTATGTGCTGTTACCGGAAGGGTTCGATCCTCACGAACAGTCTGTCTTTCGCAACCCGGGTCAGATCTTCGGCATTTGGTATTTTGTTTTCCATCCGGATCCCCAATGACTTTGCTGCCATCGGTATATGCTGGATGTAGTCGCGCAGGCGAGTCTCAACAGCTTTTGCATCCAGCTCTGCTCCGGCAAATGCATCCATGGTTCGCCCCTTCAACAATATTGAAACCTGTGCGCCATTCTTTACATTCCGCCACCAGGTGCGGTCCCGGCTGGTCATCACCCAGAGGGTATCTCCATCGCGGTAAAAGCCGACTGGCGTGGAATATTCTTTGCCGGTTCTGCATCCCGTGACGGTGAGTAGCATGGTATTCCCCATGAACACGTGCAGCGGTGTGCGCAGGAAGAACGTTACGAAATCATTTCCGGTCATTTAATAACTCCATACATTTGGTCGGGAGCTAGCAGGTCGGGGAAGCGCGCTCTCAGGGCCGTCCTTGCCATGTAGCACAGGTGGCAGGCGTCGGCGTAGTGTGAGTCGTGCGGCAGATTGTACTCGCTCACCAATGCGGCGGGGCCACCGGAAAGCAAAGGTCCGCAGATGGGATGTGTCTCAGCATCGTATTCTGCACAAATCTGCTTCAACGGCTTCTCGAATAAATTCCCAATGACGACTCCCTGACAAATCTGCACATTGCCAAAGGGATCCAGGTGGACACGTCCCGGCTCGTACAGGTCTTCATGCGGGCAGGAATCGAAGCTTTCCCAGGGATAGCGGGTGGCATGTTCGACCAGTTTTTCCACCGCCCGGCCGCGATACATGACCGCGCCCTCGTCTTCGATCTGACCATGTGTTTGTTCCGCTTTCTCATTCGGTTGCGCGATGCTGATCATCCCGGTGGGGATGTTCAGCCATTTCGCAGCGACGAGCGCATTCTGCGGACGCTCTCCCATGCTCTCACTGCAATGGAACGAGTCGCTGCTCGTCGTGAGGTCAGCCAAGCGCCCCACCAGGGGACGCAGCCACTCCTCGGCATCTGCCACGGAATTTGCCCAGTAGGCATTTGTGACAATGCCAACCGAGAAGCCCATATCCGCTGCCTTACGGACAGACTTAATCAGGATGGCATAGTACAAGAAGGGCTCCCCGCCTTCGAAATAGATCGAGGTCACGCCTGCCTCTTTTGCCTGAATAAGGATCTGCTCGATCTGTTCGAGTGTCAGCGTCCCGGTCTGCCACGGGCTACCCCACGTAAAACAGTGATCGCATTCATACATGCATTGATAGGTCAATAGAATATGCAAGCCTTCGAGTTTCATAGTGGACTCCTTGCTCTCTTCTTAATGTACGTAAAAAGGAGGATGGAGTCACGGGTCAAAAAGCACCTTCACGACTATAATAAAAATAACCATCCCCAGGAGAATGTTATGCCAAACATCTACGCGTCAAACCACCCGCTCGTTGCCCACAAACTCTCCCGACTGCGCGATAAAAAGACAGAACCGAAGAAGTTCCGTGAGTTGGTCCGAGAGATCGCTGCGTTGCTTGCCTATGAAGCAACTGCTGATCTGGCCGTCACCCCGCGTGAGTTGGAAACGCCGCTCGAAAAAATGACCGGCGCGGAGCTGCAGGAAAAAATCGGTCTCGTCCCCATTCTGCGCGCTGGACTGGGCATGGTGGAAGGCGTGTGGAGCTTGATGCCCAGCGCCGAAGTCTGGCATATCGGGCTCTATCGTGATGAGCATACGCTCAAGCCGGTGGAGTATTACAACAAGCTGCCTACCGAGCCGCGTGTCTCGGTCTGCCTGATCCTCGACCCGATGCTCGCCACAGGCGGCTCGGCGACAGCCACGGCGGACATCCTCAAACGCTGGGGCGTGAAACGAATCAAGTTCGTCGGCCTGATCGCCGCGCCGGAGGGGATCAAAGCCATGCAAGACGCGCACCCTGATATTGATATCCATATTGCAGCTATCGATGACCATTTGAATGAGCGCGCGTATATCGTTCCGGGCTTGGGCGATGCAGGGGATCGTCAGTTTGGGACGGGTTAATATTGGTAATTAGATAGAGGAGTGAAACTATGAACCACATGCTTATTCCGCCGCGCGAACCGGGAACCGAACCCGTTCGTCCACCCATGATTCATATTGAAAGACAACCAAAGTGGGAATACAAGCAGATCATTCGTAACCTCGAAAAAGAGACTCCGCCCGATGAAGCGGAATTAAATAAGCTGGGCGGAGAGGGCTGGGAAATGTCCGGAGTTGCCCAACAGCCCCCGCTTGCTTACTTCTATTTCAAGCGCTTGATCGAAAATTAATTCTTCGTTATCAATTTCAAAATAATGATGGAAGCAATGCTTCTGGAGTCTCTGGGGGAGGTAAAGCCATCTCAGGCTCCGCTCCGGCTGGTCCAGCACCCTGAGCCGCTTCTCGCTCCGGGCGAGGTGCTGCTCCGTGTCACGAGATGCGGAGTCTGCCACACCGAGCTGGACGAGATCGAAGGGCGCACTCCCCCGCCGAGTTTGCCGGTGATCTTGGGGCATCAGGTGGTGGGGATTGTGGAAGGAGTCCAAAGTCTCCCGACTTTGGAAGGAGGCATGCAAAACCAACGTCTGGAGACGTTGGACTCCTCAGTAGGTCAGCGAGTCGGCGTCGCATGGATCGCGTCCGCGTGCGGGCATTGTCAATATTGTCTGTCAGGTCAGGAGAATCTCTGCCCTGAGTTCAAAGCAACGGGTCGCGACATCGACGGCGGATATGCGGAATATATGAAGGTGCGCGCGGACTTCGTTCACCCCATCCCGGACTCGATCTCTGATTCAGAGGCCGCGCCGTTGTTATGTGCGGGTGCAGTAGGATATCGCGCGCTGAGACTGACAAATTTACACAGCGGCCAATCTCTGGGACTCATGGGATTCGGCGGATCAAATCATATTGTATTGAAAGTCGCAAAACATAAGCTCCCGGATTCAAATTTTTTTGTCTTCAGCAGAAATCCTCAGGAACGCGAGTTCGCCCTGTCGCTAGGAGCAGCCTGGGCAGGCGCGATTGACGCGATTCCACCCGAACGGTTGGACGCGATCATCGACACCACGCCCGTCTGGCGTCCGGACATAGAGGCGTTAAAACACCTTAAACCTGGCGGGCGGCTGGTCATTAACGCCATCCGCAAAGAGGAAAAGGATAAAGAAATTTTATTGCAGTTAGATTATGCATCACATTTATGGATGGAGAAGGAGATCAAGTCTGTCGCCAATGTCACGCGGCAGGATGTGCGCGAGTTCCTACAACTGGCTGCAGAGGTAGAGATCAAGCCGGAATTTCAAGTATACGATTTGGAAGACGCCAACCAGGCATTGCTTGAGTTGAAGCAGGGCAAAATCCGTGGGTCGAAAGTGCTGCGACTATGACGATTCAAAAAGATCCTGAACGGAACGAATCAAAATATCTGCATCAATTTGTAGATTTCAATAACAAGCGCGTATTAGAGATCGGCTGCGGCGAGGGGCGAATGACCTGGCAGTATGCCCGGGCAACGCAGCGAACAATCGGTGTCGATCCAGATCGAGATTCGCTGCGTATCGCGCAGGTCGATCGGCCGCATGACCTCGAAAATAAGATCCGCTTTACGTGTGCTGATTCTGAATATTTACCGTTTACGAAAGAGGCATTTGATATTGCTGTCCTCGCCTGGTCGCTCTGATGTATCGACCCGACGGGCATGGTCCATGCCCTGGAGGAGGCTCGACGGGTGCTGATGCCTGGTGGCATTCTGATCGATATCCGGCCGATCAATGACCGCTGGAACATCGAGGTGATCTCAGGACGTGGCGTGCAGGAAACCGGGCGCGTGGATGATTTTGCCAAGCAGGTCCATGCGGATGCAGCTTCCAATGAAGCCATGCGCGAAGTGGAATCGCGCGGCTGGTTCCGGCGTGAACAGGAGCAGTTCTTTCCCTATTTCTATTCGTGGGATACGCCCAGTGAAATGGAGGAGTTCATCGCCGACGATTGGTCCGATTTTATCGGGCTGGGTGAAGAGGCAAGAAACGCAACGCGCGCTGCCTGGGCAGTCGGCGATGCAGATAGTCGCGTGCGCGTGCGGGTAAAGATATTAATTACACGGTGGAAAAAGTTATAAGCGCGTACCCGATTTAGTATCGAAAAAATACAGGCGCTCGGGGTCCAGTGACACATGGACGAGTTGTCCAATCCGCACTGCTGTATCCAGAGGACAAAGCCCTGCATACCGGAATCGCCCCGTACGTATATGCACCGTTTGCGTGCGATGTACATAGTCATCCTCGACCGCATCCACCTCCCCTCGCAGTTGGATTCCATTTGTGGCGGGTTCGGTGGAAATGGTCACCGCCTCATGCCGGACTCCCAGCGTGATTGGCTGCCCATCCTCCACGAGAGAGGAGATCAGCTTCGGGAGTGGGATTAGATAATCGTCAAGGACCAGCCTGTTCCCGGAGATGGAGCCGCCAGGGAACAGATTCATGGGAGGCACTCCTAGAAATCCCGCCACAAACACGTTGACAGGATTTTCGGTCAAATACTGATACGTGCCCACCTGCTCGATCCTGCCTTTGTGCATGACCACGATCTGGTCCGCCAGTGCTAGAGCTTCCACCTGATCGTGAGTGACATACAGGCTGGTGATGCCAAAGCGATGCAGCAGGCGCTTGATCTCGGAACGGGTTTGCACGCGCAGTTTAGCATCCAGGTTGGAAAGCGGCTCGTCGAACAGGAACAAACGCGGCCCACGGACGATAGCACGCGCGATGGCCACGCGCTGCTGCTCCCCGCCGGAGAGGGTTCCCGGGCGGCGTGGCAACAATTTCTCGAAACCGATCCCCATCAACTCAGATGTATAACGAATGCGCTCACGCGTCTCTTCATCGTTGATCTTATGCATCTTGAAGAAGAAGGAAAGATTGCCCTCATTACTGAAGTTGGGGTAAAGCGCGTAGCTCTGGAAGACCATTCCAATATAGCGATCCTTGGGCAGAATATTTTGCACATCCTCCCCATCGTAGAGCACCTGCCCCGTGTAATTCGTGACGATCCCTGCCACCACGCGCAAAAGAGTACTTTTGCCACAACCCGATGGACCCACGATGACGAATGTTTGGCCGTTCGGAACGGTCAAATTCACATTGTCCAACGCCTTCACACCTGCTGTCGTTTCGACAGGTAGATCCTCCTGAACCCGATCCTTCTTGATCCTGAGCAAACGGTTGACCGGATCCTGAGGCGAGGCCGGATACGTAAGGCTGACATTGTGCAATTGAATTCTTGCCATGAGTGTTCTCCCGGAGACTAGGGAGGATTGTATCACCGCAAAAAATTAGAAACAGAGAGTTGAACGGGAACAGAATTGCAGGTATGATTTAGATATTATGGGACTTTAAATAAATGAGCAAATTATGGAAACGCAATGAGGAGCAATTCATGGAAGCAGTAAAACACTTGTCAATGACCGAACTCGAAGCAGGTATGGAATACATCTGCCAATCGCCAAGGGATCACGGCGTCGTGAAAATGATCGCGAGGCGGCCCCGCGATGATGAGCGCGAGGTGGTGCATGAGGCGGAGCTCGATGTGCAGCAAGGACTGATTGGCGACAACTGGAAAACGCGCGGCAGCAAACACATGCCGGATGGCTCCGCGAATCCAAATGCACAGATCACTGTCATGAATGCGCGCACGATCGAGCTGCTCGCGCAGGCCCAGGAGCGCTGGCCGCTGGCCGGAGATCAGCTTTACATTGACATGGAATTGAGTGACGATAACTTGCCTCCAGGCACACGCCTGTCGATCGGCTCTGCGATCCTCGAAGTCTCAGCCCAGCCGCACACAGGCTGCCGGAAGTTCTCTGACCGGTTCGGCGTAGAAGCCACGAAATTCGTGAACTCGCCGGAAGGGAAGCGGCTGCAACTGCGGGGAATCAATACGCGCGTCCTTCGGGCCGGTGTTATTCGAGTTGGTGATGTTGTCAGAAAGATCGATGGCACAATCCGTCAAGAAAATTAACGTATACCTTGAAATAGGGCAGAAACGCACCTTCGCAGGCGCGCTCGACTGGCCGGGCTGGTGCCGCAGCGGACGTGACGAGGAGTCAGCCCTGCAGGCGCTCTTCGATTATGGATCCCGCTATGCGCGTGTCCTGCGGACCGCTCGGCTTGGATTCCAGGTACCCAGGGATATATCTCTGTTTGTTGTAAAAGAGCGCATCGAAGGAAATGCCACGACCGATTTCGGCGCGCCGGGGCTCGCGCCATCCAGCGATGCGGAACCTGTCGATTCGGCAGAGCTTCAGCGCTTTCAAAAATTGCTGAGAGCCTGCTGGCGAGCTCTCGAGAGCACTCTTGATACAGCCACTGGAAAGACTCTTCAGACCGGACCGCGCGGCGGTGGCCGGCAACTGGATGGGATTCTGGAACATGTACTGGGCGCTGATGAAGGCTACTTAGGCTCTGTAGGATGGAAGTTTAAGCGAAATCCTCAAGACGAGGTCGCTCAGCAACTCAAACAAACGCTGCAGGCGGCGCTGGACGCGTTGACTGCTTCGGCACGTGGCGAGATCCCAGCGAAGGGGCCCCGCGGCGGCCTGCGCTGGAGTCCGCGTTACTTTGTGCGTCGCGTGGCCTGGCACACCTTGGATCATGTTTGGGAGATCGAGGATCGCCTGTCAGTAGACTAAACGGCATCTCCTATCCCTGTTCCGCAGGATTATTTTATAGTACAATTGTTCTATATTTCCCGTGGGTCGCAAAACTGAGCCAGATCACATCAACAGCCTGCACACCTGCGGGAGTTATCTGTCGTTCCTGTTATGAGTAACAGGCACCTCTACGAGACGTTAAATTGTTAAGGAAGTGAACTATGGGTCTTTACTTTGAAAATCTTGATGAGCGGACACGCCAATTGATGCTGGAGGAAATGGAATACGATATCGCCAACAACCAGCTGCACATAAGTCCTTTCTTGAGCGGGCAGGGTCAGAGAGATTACACCAACCTGCTGCGTGAAGCCTTGCAGAGCGGAAACGATGAGACGCTTGCACAAAGCCTGCGTGAGCATCGCCGCATTCTGAGAACTCTCCCCCGCCGCAATCCGAAAGGCGGTTATTCGATCAGCGCCACGCCCGAGAACGCCGCCCAGGTGCTGGCGGAGAGCGAGTTTAACCGCTATTACATCCGTGCTCTCGCCCGTCGGGCTATCGAAGACGGCATACCGGAACTTGTCATCTATCGTGCCAAGCCGGTCAGCAATCCCCGCCCCGAGTCGGAGGCGCGCATTGAGACCACGCTCCCGCCTCAGGAGCTGCTCCACGATTTGAGAGCTCATCCAGGTGATGAGCCGCCAGTGTTGGGCGTACCCTCAGGGCCAAATTCCGGCCTGAGTGTTCGTCTGCCATAAATATATAGTCTGTGGTGACTGGATACCCAAATCTAAAAAGAATATCGAATTGAGAGTCGCCTGGCATCCGGTCTTTTCAGGGTGCCAGGCGCTCTTTATTTCAAAAGGGACAATGCGCTATGGACGATAAGGCTGAAGTTCAACAGCTCAAAGAACAGGAAGATGTTAAGACCGCTCTCAAGCAAACCGCCGGAACAAAGGAAACGATTCCCACACCCGCGCCAGAGCTGAGAGATAAACTGTGGTTTATCACTTACATTCTTGTTCTGGTTGTCTTGCTCGGGTTTTATTACCTGCTTGGCTCGGACCTGGTTCCAGCAGACACGGAATATATCCCGCTAGTGCGCAGCCTGTTGCTTGGGGCTGTCTCCATTGTATTGACCGTGGCAGTTGCAAAAAGCATTCGCGTCTACTTCATCAGCCAGGTTGATAACAAAGCGGCGAGATATAACCTCACGCGCGTCCTGAACCTGCTGACCTTTCTGGCAATCATCATTATTGGTTTGTCCGTTATGTCTGCCAACTGGTACACCGCTCTGGTTTCGCTGGGTGTTCTTTCTCTGATCCTGGGCTTTGCCTTGCAGACGCCAATTACCAGCCTGATCGGCTGGGTCTATCTGCTCATCCGACAGCCCTACAAGGTAGGAGACCGGATCCAGATCGGGGATGCAAAAGGAGATGTGATCGACGTCAGTTATCTTGATACCACTCTCTGGGAGTTTGGCGGACCCTATCTCTCCACCGAGCACCCCTCCGGACGCATCATAAAATTCCCCAATTCACTTGCATTGAATGAGACAGTCTACAACTATAGCTGGCCCCTGTTTCCCTACATCTGGAATGAGATCAAGTTCCAGATTGCCTACGAAAGTGACCTGGAATTCCTGGCTCAGACGATGCGGGAAGTTGTGGAAGAAGAACTGGGTGAGCAGATGACGCAGCTTGTGCCGGTATATCGTGAGCTTTTGCTACAGACTCCCGTGGATGAGCTGGAGATCAGAGAGCGCCCAGTCGTGCATTTTCGTGCTAGCGAGAATACCTGGCTGGAAGCGATTGTCCGTTACCTTGTCCATCCAAAGGAGGCCGGTCGCATCAAAACCCGCATCATCAAAAAGCTGCTTGATCAATTGAACGCCGAGCCTGAACGGGTGTTGTTCCCGAAGAGTAATTTGAGATAAGAGTCTATTATGCCTAAGAAACAAGAAAATCAATCCATTTCCCAATCAAAAGTCACCACCATGGACCAGGTCTCCGCTGGCGGCGTCGCTTTTCGCTGGACAGGTGCGAAGCCGGAGATCGCCATCGTATCGGTCAAGCCCAAGATGAGGTGGCAGCTTCCGAAGGGCATTGTGGATGAGGGCGAATCCCCAGAAGTGACTGCCGTGCGAGAAGTGAAGGAAGAGGCGGGGGTAGAAGCGGAGCGACTGGGGCTCATCGAAACCATCGAGTACTGGTATCGAAGCGTCAAATACGGAAAGCCAGTCAGATTTCACAAGTTTGTGCATTTTTATCTTATGGAATATCGCAGTGGCGATGTAGCAAATCATGATCACGAGATTGAAGAGGCTCGCTGGGTCAGTCTCGATGAAGCGCTCGAGCTACTGGAGTTCAAAAGCGAGCGCGAGGTCGTCGAGAAGGCGCGTGCAATGATCGAGAAAATAAAAAAAGATCGATGACCTTCGACTACTCTCTGGATTTCACTAACACTGACTTTCGGAAGCACCCCGAGCTGTACCGCATCGGCAAAGGCGAGCAGGGAGTCTTGCTCGTGGAGCCATATAAGAGTGAGATCCTGCCCCACTGGAGGTTTAAGACACCTGAAATCGCGCGCAGGTCTGCCAACAAAATCTATAAGATGTTTCTGGAATACCAAGCCAAAGATGATTTTGTCGGCATGGATATGGCCCGCAAGTTTCTGCAGATGGGCTACACCCGCTCCCGTCGATATGCCAATCACAAGTCCGGGCGGAAATATAAGGAGGGCACGAAAGAGGTGCTCGAACGAGAAGAAGACTTGGTCAAGGCTGAGTCGGCCAAAATATTCTATGAAAAGTGGAAAAAGGCCAGGGAGGATCAGAAGTACCTGGAAATGAAGCAACAACATCGGGAACGGTATGAAAAGTAGAACGTTGATTGATTTGACTTCGGAAGCCTAAAACGTTTCCGAAAAATCTTTTTAAAAGCCCGGTTTTCTGCTGTTCCATTCAGCAAATGATGATTTTTGTCCATTGTAAAGGCAGGTCTACCATGCGAAAATTTTGTTACTTCAACTCGGAGTAATCGCCGGTTTTAGTGTTTTCCTACCACAACCTTGGTGAGACGTCTGGAGAATAACATGAGTGACGATGTTAGTGATATTGCTGCGTATTACAACAGCGACCCTGAGCGAGAACATTACCGCTTGGAACGGCACCAACTTGAATACGACCTGACCTGGCGCTACCTAGATCAGTATCTGCCACCCCAAGGCACGGTTCTCGAAGTTGGAGCTGGGCCAGGCAAATACACTTTGGAGCTAGCGAAACGCGGCTATACCATTACGGCTGTAGACATGTCAGCAATGCTCTTCGAAACATGTAGAAGAAATATCACGGATGCAGGATTAGACAGGCGGGTGCGATTTATTGTGGCGGATGCGCGTGACTTAAGCCAGGTGACTGAGCAGGAATATGATGCTGCCCTCCTCATGGGACCTCTCTATCACCTGATGGAAGAGGCTGATCGAAAAGCAGCACTGAAAGAGGTATTTGACCGGTTGCGCGGAGGCGGTATCCTATTCTCATCATTTATTAGTCGCTTTGGCATTATGGGCGATTTGCTACGAGACATTCCGGGTTGGATTGAAGATCAAGTAGAAGTACGTTCCTTGCTGGAAAGAGGGAAACGTCCAGATGAATACCCACGCGGCGGGTTCCGCGGGTACTTTGCACTGGTCTCCGAAATTGCCCCCATGCATGAAGCCTTAGGATTCGAAACATTGGCGGTGGCTGGAGTAGAACCAGCAATCTCAGCAGATGACGAGAGCTACAATAAACTTGAAGGTATCCAGCGCCAGTCTTGGCTGGATTTGCTCTACAATATTAGTACAGAGAGCTCGATTATCGGAGCTTCACGGCATCTTCTCTATGTTGGCAAGAAAAGAGATGACGAGAATGTCGCTCCCTGACCTTATTTTGAGGAATGGCACGGTAATTGACGGCACTGGTGCCACGCCAACCTCAAATGCCACGGTGGTCATTCAGAATGGATATATTCAATCCGTGAGCACAGAGGCTGTGTCCCGTTCAGGCGCACAGGTCATTGATATTGAGGGGAGAACGATCCTGCCGGGCTTCTTCAATGCGCATGTCCATCGAGCCTTCAAAGCCGATGTCTTGCGCGCCTGGGCCCAGGAAGGTGTGACCACCGTACGCGACCTGGGCGCCAGCCTGCGTATGGACCAGTTTGCCAAACGCGACAGGCTGATGCAATATAACCGCCACGCGCGGCTGATCACGGTGGGGCCGATGATCAGCACGCTCAGAGGCTATGGCACGCTGAAAGTTTCTTCACCGGAAGATGCGCGGGAACAGGTCGATGCCCTTGCAGGCGCCGGAGCCGATCTCATCAAGATCGGCATCGAAGACTCGCTGAAATTCAGGCGCCACAGGCTCATCTCGCTGCAGGAGATCCGCGCGATCGTAGAGACAGCCCACGCCTGTAAACTGCGCGTGTCTGCACACGTTACGCGTGCCCGGCATCTTGCACTTGCCATCGAAGGCGGCGTGGATGATGTGGCACACATGATCGTTGATCCTCTTCCAGATGAGCTGATCGAAAAGATGATTGAGCAGAATATGCTCTGGGTGCCAACGTTAGAACTCTGGGCAGGCGTAAGTCAGATGTATCACCTGACCTGGGATGTTCAAGCCATAGAGAACCTCCGCCGTTTCGTTGCGGCAGGCGGACAGGTGGCGATCGGCACAGATTATGCCGGGCACGGTTGCCCCTTTGAGCTGGGAATGCCGCTGAAAGAAATGAAGCTGATGCAGGCTGCCGGAATGACAGCTATGCAGATCATCGTGGCAGGGACGCGCAATGCAGCACACGTCTGCGGGTTACGCAACCACGGTACCCTCGAGCCCGGCAAGGTCGCCGACGTGCTGGTTGTGGAGGGGAATCCGTTACATGATCTCGGTGCGCTCAAACGGACGCATCTCGTCATCCATAACGGGGAGAGAATCAGGTAAGACGAAGGGATTCAATCGTTGGAAACATTCCTTACAGCCATCATCACGTTCGCGGCGACCAATGTGGATGACATTTTCATACTGATGTTGTTCTTCTCAGAGGCGGATGCATCGTTTCGGCGGCGGCATATCGTCTTCGGGCAGTATCTTGGTTTTATTGTGCTCATCCTGATAAGCCTGTTGGGATTTTTCAGTCGCTTTGTGATCCCTGCGCCATGGTTGGGACTCCTTGGTATTGCCCCCATCGTCATCGGAGTGCGTAAGCTTTTTACTCGCTCCCTGATCGAAGAAGAAAAGATTGACATCGGCGCGCAAGCAAAACAGGACTTGCAGCCATCTTCCATTGGCAGTTTGCTTAACCCCAGGGCATACAGTGTCGCCGCGGTGACAGTGGCCAATGGCGGAGATAATCTGGGTATTTATACACCCCTGTTTGCCAGCAGCGATCTGCCTCGTCTGGTCACGATCATTGTCATCTTTCTGGTGCTGGTTGCCGTGTGGTGTTTTGTGGGCTATAAGCTAACACGCCAGCCTCATGTCGCCACAATACTATCCAGGTATAGTAACATTCTCGTACCGCTGGTCCTGATCGGATTGGGAGTTTATATCTTCATCGAAAATGGAACACTGGCTCTACTGCAGAGATGATATTATTTTCCCAAAGGACAAAAAGTATATGGACTACTTCCTTAAAGCAGTCACCCCGCAAGATCTCCAGGTTGTGCTTACCTGGGTACCAACTCCCGAGTTACTGAAGCTCTGGGCAGGGCCCGGCTTGACATTCCCGCCTCAAGCAGACATCGCCTGGCACGAACTGGGCATCACCGGGGAAAACTCGTTCTCGTTAATCGACGCAGGAGGCAATGTCGCCGGGTTTGGACAGACACTTTTGCGCGAGCCCCATAGAGTGCATCTTGCCCGTATCATCGTTTCACCCACGGTTCGCGGCAAAGGTGTGGGGCACATCCTTTGCCAACAATTAATGCAGGCTGGGCTCGAGCGCTACGGAGCTGCTGCCTTTACGCTGAATGTCTATAAAGACAACGCACCGGCTTTCAACCTGTACAAATCCCTCGGCTTTACTGTCGTCTCCGAAGATCCGGAAAACAACTGGTACAGAATGTGCTTACAACTCCGCCCAGAGTCGCCAATCAAAGAATAACTACTAACATAAAGACAGGATTATGCAATACAAGTATGCAACGGAACAAACAGACTACTCCGACTTTTCCAGCGGCCGGGTGTTTTACAGTTTGGCCGGGCACCCTGCGTTTCCGGTCAGGCTGGCCAGTGAGATCTTCCAGCGCTGTGTAGCGGATCGTGAAAAGCATTATGGGATTTCCGCTCCCTGCACCCTGTACGATCCCTGCTGCGGCGCAGCATATCATCTCAGCGTGTTAGCTTATTTGCATGGCGAACACATTCGAGAAGTCATTGCCTCCGATATCGATGAAAAAGCCGTCGAGCTGGCAAGGCGCAATCTGGGACTGTTGCGCATGAATGGTCTGGAGGAACGGATACAGGAGCTCTTGGACCTGTACAAGCGGTATAGTAAAGAGTCGCATCAAGATGCCCTGAGAAGCGCCGCTGTCTTGAGAAAAAGACTTTCAGCTTTGACTGAAGATCACCGGCCCGAAACCATGGTGTTTCAAGCAAACGCCACAGACGGGAGAACGATCCTGCACAATATCCGGCCAAGATCCGTGGACATCGTGTTTACAGATGTTCCGTACGGGCGCCATTCACAGTGGCGGGATGCTGAACTCGACGATTCATCTAATCCGTTAGAATCCATGCTTGAGGCACTGCTAAATGTATTATCCCCAACCAGCATTGTCGCCATCACTTCGGACAAAGGGCAAAAACCGGCGCATGAGCGTTACCAGCGGCTGGAGCACTTTCAGCTTGGCAAGCGTCAGGTCGTTATCTTGAGTCCCCTCTTCAACTCCTCCTAGATTATTTCCTGCAGGAGCAACGTTTTATGACCAAAGTGATTATAGGTAAAGATTGTGGCAACTCTCCCAAGAACATAATTCTACAAAAATTGGCAACCGCATTCGCCAAAGGTGACTCCAGACTTATCCAGAAGAGTGTAACGGACGAGATTCGTTGGAACATTGTCGGCGACACCGTTATTCAGGGAAAAGACAGCCTCGCGCAGGCAGACCCTGGAATCTTTGAAAGAGCATCAAGCCATTGAGCTGCATATTCAATGCATTGCTACTCATGGCAAAGCAGGTGCTGTAGATGGCATGCTCCTGTTCAAAGGTGGCAGGAGACGCGCCTTCTGCGATGTATATGCGTTCAGCAATGCGAAAGGCACGAGCGTACAACAAATCACATCGTATGTGATCAAGTTGAAGTGAATACCGGTGCACCGGGAACCTGGCGTGGGAAATCCATGCTTTGATCCTTGAAATGCTCTCACAAAAGGGCAACTGACGAGTCGAGTATGAAAGCAAAACGAGTCACGACCTGCCCATGAAGCCTATCATGACTCGTTTGTGATTCTATTGTCTATGGAAAGGTCTTCCCCAACCGTATGACGCTGCAATTTCTCGAGTCAACTCGCCTAATCAGTCCGGATCGTCTGGAGCATATGCTGGCGAGTGACCATCGGAAGCTGCATTTCAAGCCAGTCAGCCATATCCTGTTCCTCCTCCATAATGGTTTCGCAAACAGCGGCGATGTCTTCGTATCCCAGGTCTCTGGCCGCCACTGCATTCGCCATGTAGGAGGCAATTTCAAAGTGTTCGATGGCGTAATTGGCCAGGGCATTTTTCACAATCTTATCGTTTGCCATCCAGGTGGACATGCCCTGTACGGCTCCCAGGAAATTCGACAGCCCGGACTTTACGTGAGAAACGTCTTCGCCGAGGCGCTCGACACAGGCCCGCACCCGGTCTGCCTGGGTCTTGGTCAGCTCCAGGTGTTGGTATATTTTCTCTTTCGCATCCGGCATATCATCCATCTGTTCGATCTGGCGTTCCAGGATTTCCACGATCCCCTGCTCCATTGCGTAAGCATCTTTCAGCCACGTCGCTAAAGTATCCCTCTGATTGTCATTCCTACTTTCGTTCATAAGCCATTCCTCCACAAACTAAAATTAAGGTCTCACCTCCATGAATGTTCAATGTGAGTCAAAGGTATTCTCATAGTTTGAGAGACCGATTAAAACAGCGTAATAACAGAGTAAGAGATTCAATTCGTATCGCAATCCAGCCCATTGTTATAGGGCCATCATCCAGCCCGTTTCACTTAACCTCCCTATTGTGAAAAGCAGCTTCGTATGTTGGTGCAGGCGTCAGGCTACGTCCACTCCCGTGGCGCGCGCCAGCAATTTATGGATGAGAGCCATGGGAAGGATCAAGACAACATGCACAAATACGCTTAGGCCAAAAATCACCGCTACCGAACTGAGAAATTCGCTGATGCGCGGGGCAATGTTGCTTAACATCCAGGGGCCGGCACCAAACAAAAAAGCCAGCCCAAACAAGACGGCGACCGAGATCACCAACTCCAGCCAGGCATGGCGGTCCGATTCGGAGGGCATCATGGTGCTACTAACCGCGAAGACCAGGTAGAACCACAGATAGAAATCTGGGACGCGCGGCAGGGCGCGCACACCCATCCAGAACAGAGCAAACTGCCCGTTGCGGAAGACATCCCACAGCACGCGCATTTGCAGATGAGCGATAGCAATATAAGCCACAACCAGTGTGCCAATAATGAGCGGTGCGGCGCCAATTAACGAGTCGCGCACGATATCCGACCGGACTGTCTCCACATAGCCGAGCTGCAAACGTCCATCGGGGAGAGACTTGGGGAAGATCGAAAATCTTCCCGTCCGCACGCCGAGTATTTTAGCCATCACGAAATGACTCAACTCATGCAAGAAAACGCCCGGCAGGAAGAGCATGGAAAAGATGCCCATGGTCAGCCGGGCGTCTCGAGTCAGGATCAGAAACACAGCCTGGACTTCGCGATGCAAAAGCCGCTGAAGCAATATCAGCGGCACGAGCATTAAGATGAACCAGAGTAGGCCGGAAAGCTGGGACATCGGTTGGGACGACGGACCATGAACCGTTGACCGTCCATGGTCTGTGGTCTACTGTTTACCGTCCAGAGATTGCTTTCGTAATCGCCACGAACTCATCAGCTTTGAGGCTGGCCCCGCCCACCAGTGCACCGTCAATGTCAGGGTATGCAAAAAATTCAGAAGCATTGGCAGCGGTCACCGAGCCGCCATACAGGATGCGGATCGTCTCCGTGCCGCCTGCTCCGAATAGATCGCTCAGTGCGGGACGAATGACCTGCTGGTGCACAAAATTGGCATTCTCGCCGCTGGAGGCTTTTCCCGTCCCAATCGCCCAGACAGGTTCATAGGCGACGACGATACGCGCCGCGTTAGCCGAGTCGATACCCGCCAGGCCGGCGCTGATCTGACGGCGCACCACCTCAGACGTAGACCCCGCTTCATACTGCTCCAATGTTTCCCCTACACAGACGATCGGGGTCAACCCCGCCTTGAGCGTGGCATGCAGCTTTCGATTCACGCTTTCGTCAGTTTCACCAAAATAACTACGGCGCTCCGAGTGACCGATGATCACGTACTGGCAAAATTCCTTGATCATGCCGGAGGAAATTTCACCGGTGAAAGCGCCCTTCTCCTCCCAGTGCAGGTTCTGCGCGCCCAGCCCGATACCAGAGCCTTCGAGCATCCCTGCCAGAGCCGGGATCGCCAGGAACGGCGGGCACAACACTTTTTCCACATTCGGGATTTCGCCCAATTTCGCGCTCATTACCGAGACCAGCTCGCGGGCTTCCGCGACGGTCTTGTTCATCTTCCAGTTTCCAGCAACCAATGGTGTACGCATGACAAAATTCCTCTTCCTATTTCAATTTTGTTGGATAGATTGATTTTACATGACATCACTATCTCAACGCAGGTGAATTAAATCACGAGTTTGTCAAGGAAGTGACCGGATGTTAAATGTTGCGCCCGTAGCATCCAAGATATATTCGACTTCATATGCATACGAATCACCAGATTGGCATACGACAGTCCATTCTTCCACCCATACGCCACTCGCATCCGGTTCCTGCAAGACCTCGATTGTGGACTCCTCACCGATGGGCTGGTCACATCCCTGTCCAACCGCCGCAGCGGCCACATACTGCCAGGTATCATTGCGCAAAATATCATTCCCCAAACCGCCGGTGGGTACCTCTCCCAGATCTGGGTCAACACTTGGGGTATTCGATGATGTATCCGGATCCAGAGTTGGGGTCACAACCTCCTGCGTTGCAACCGAAGGGAATTCTTCTGCAGGAAGCTCTTGAGTATCCACACTGCGAATGGCGACAAAGCTAAAAAACCCTGCAATTGCCAGAACAAGACAAGTACATAATAGAACAATACCAACAGCAGCCACAATCAATAACGTACGATTCCTTCGCGCGGGTTGTGATGTTTCCATGCTCTCCTCCAATAATTTAAAGTTCTGTCGATTATAAAAGCAAACGGAGCAGGAAGGAGATTCCTTCCTGCTCCGCATTGATCATTCTACAAATTATTTGTCCATCAAGGCTGCCACGCCGGGCAGCTCTTTACCTTCCAGGAATTCAAGCGATGCGCCGCCGCCCGTGGAGACGTGGGTCATCTGCTTGGCAACTCCTGCCTTCTTGACCGCGCTGGCCGAGTCGCCGCCGCCAATGACCGTTGTGGCACCGGACTCTGCCAGGAGCTTTGCGAGGGCAAAGGTCCCTTCGGCAAATTTCGGCATCTCGAAGACACCCACCGGTCCATTCCAAACGATGAGCTTGGCTCCGCTTAAAGCCTGTTTGTACAGCTCGAGCGTCTTCGGTCCAACGTCCATCATGCGCCAGCCCGCAGGGATCATGTCAACATCCACAACCTGGGTATTTGCTTCTGCGTCGAATTTATCTGCGATGACCGCGTCGACCGGCAAAATCAGCTTATCGCCTGCTTTTTCGAGGATCTTTTTCGCAGTGTCGAGCGAAGACTCTTCGACGAGGCTGTCTTGCATGTTAAGTCCTTTTGCCGCAAGGAAGGTGTTTGCCATGCCGCCGCCGATGATGAGCTTATCGGCCTGAGCAAGCAAGGTCTCCACGACCAGGATCTTGTCGCTAATCTTCGCGCCGCCAAGGATCGCAATGTAGGGATGTTCAGGATTGCCGACCGCTCGCCCCAGATATTCCAGTTCCTGCTCCATCAAGAAGCCGGAGACCGCGGGCAGAAATTGAGCAACGCCCTCGGTGGAGGAGTGAGCGCGATGAGCAGAGCCAAAGGCATCGTTCACATAGACGTCACCGAGCGCAGCCATTTGCTTGGCCAGCTCGAGATCGTTTTTCTCCTCACCCTTGTGAAAGCGCGTATTCTCAAGCATGAGCACTTCGCCGGGCTTTAATTCCTTTGCCAATTTTTCCACTTCGGGACCGACGGTATCTGGCGCCATCTTAACGGGGACACCTAGATGTGAGGATAAGACTTCGGCAGCTGCACCCAGGCTAAATTCCGGTGCGGGACCGCCTTTCGGCCTGCCCAGATGACTCATCAAGATGACCGACGCGCCCTGCTCCAGAACATACTTGATCGTCGGCAGGGAGGCCTTGATGCGCTTGTCATCCGTTACTTTGCCATCCTGCATCGGGACATTGAAATCGACGCGCATGAGAACGCGCTTGCCTTGGAGGTCAATATTTTTTACGGTTTTCTTGTTCATGGGATGCTCCGCAAGGGAGTAAACAAGTACACATGTAAACAGGTACACATGATGAGCTTGTGTACCTGTCTACTTGTTTACCTGTGTACTTTTACAGACTCTTTGCAACCATGGCTGTCAAATCAGCGGTGCGGCAGGCATAACCCCATTCGTTATCGTACCAGGCCACAACCTTGACCAGGTTGCCGAGGACCAGCGTATCCATCGAGCTGAAAACACTAGAAAGGTTCGTGCCGCGCATATCGCTGGAGACCAGTGGCTCATCGGTCACGCCGAGGATGCCCTTCATCGGGCCTTCGGCGTACTCAACCATCGCATCGCGGATCTCTTCCTTGGTGGCTTCCTTATTCAGAATCGCGGTGAAATCCACTACCGAAACGGTGGGGGTGGGCACGCGGAACGCCATGCCACCGAACTTGCCCTTGAGCTCGGGAATAACCAAACCCACAGCTTTCGCGGCACCCGTCTCGGATGGGATGATGTTTTCCGCGGCGGCGCGGGCATCGCGCAGATCGCTGGCACCAACGTCCAACAGCTTCTGTGAGTTGGTATAGGCATGAACCGTTGTCAACAGACCGCGATCGATGCCAAATGCGTCGTTCAGCACCTTTGCAACCGGCGCAAGACCATTGGTGGTGCAGGAGGCGTTCGAGATCACATGGTGATTGGCAGGATCATATTTGTCCTGATTGACACCGAGCACAATGGTGATGTCTTCATTCTTGCCGGGAGCCGAGATGATAACTTTCTTCGCACCGCCTCGTTCAATATGAGCCATGGCTTTGGTTTTGTCTCTGAACAGACCGGTGCACTCGAGGACGATCTGAACGCCCATATCCGCCCATTTGATCGCGCCCGGGTCTTTCTCTGCGGTCACCTGGATCGTCTTGCCGTCGATGACAAGGTTGCCATCCTTTGCTTCCACAGTGCCGGGATATGTCCCATACGTGGAGTCATACTTAAACAAATGTGCATTGGTCGGGGCATCGAACAAGTCGTTCACGGCCACCACTTCGAGTTCATCGGGGTGCCGTTCCTTGATCGTGCGAAGGACCAAGCGTCCAATTCGGCCGAAGCCGTTAATACCTACTTTTACTGCCATTTCAAACCTCCGAGATTTATTCTTTGTGATGATGTATGCAAAACGATTGTATCACCGCTTGTATAGAAAAAAAATTGACAAATGTAATTTTATGTCAGGGGACCTGTATACTCATCCAGAATTTCGATCAGCGTACGTGCCAGCTTGGCCGAGTCGTGTCGCCATGGATGGCTGGTATCTGATAGATCAGAACAGTAGACTCGAGCATCCGCCAGGATCTGTTCGTCTGTTTGCACCCAGCGTGAATCGGATGGGAGCTGACCTGTAAAGTTGTCATTACAGAGAACGATCTCGAACAGATTATCGCCCACATGTTCCTCGAGCGCACGCAGGTGGTCATAACAGGAATACAGATCGGTTTCCCCGGCCTGGGTGGCAATGTTGCAGACATACACTTTGACCGCCCGGCTGGCTTTGATTGCTCCCAGTAGATCCTGCACGAGCAGATTGGGTAACAGACTCGTGTATAAGCTGCCCGGGCCCACCACGATCATATCGGCATTCAGGACCGCATTCAAGGCAGGTGGAAAGGCGGGCGCGTCATTGGGCTCGAGCCAGAGGCGACTGACTCGCCCTGCCGCCTTGGGGATCAGACTCTCCCCTTGCACCCTGACCAGGTTCGAAACGTTAGGCAATTGCACATCTGCGACAAGTTTTACATCATGCAGGGTAGAAGGAAGCACCCGCCCGCTTACGGAGAGTACCTTGCCCGATTCCGCGATAGCCTCCTCAAAGCTGCCGGTGATGTCTGCCAGTGCCGTGATAAAGAGATTTCCAAAAGAATGTCCATCCAACCCGCCGGAGCCGCTGAAGCGATAGCGGAACAACTGGGTGAGCATTTGCTCGTCGTTGGAGAGTGCTGCGAGACAATTGCGAATATCGCCCGGCGGCAGAATGCCAAAACTCTCGCGCAGCCGCCCGGACGAGCCGCCATCATCTGCCACGGTGACAACGGCCGTCAAATTTTGTGTATAGGTCTTCAAACCGCGCAGCAAAGTGGACAGCCCATGTCCGCCACCGATCGTCACAATGCGCGGACCGCGTTCACGGCGGCGATAATTGGCCAGCTCATCCACGACGGCATGCCCCGGACGGATGAACGGCCTGAGCAGTGAGCGATTGAGCCGAAAGATGCCGTATGCCAACAGGCCCACCCCGACCCCACCGAAGATCAGCACGCGCACAATACGTGGTAGAAAACTCAACGAAATGTAAGACAAAACCGTAACAATGGTCTCATCCGTAAAATCTGCGCGATAAATATCCAGGAGGAGAGCAGAAAGTCCCAACCCTAAGAATGTGATACCGAGGAGAACAAAAAAGAACCAGCGTTTGATGCCCAGGCCCGGGGCGAGCCAGCGGCCCAGATCACGGACGTTTTGGATGAATCGTTCTCTTTCTGCTTTGCGTAAGTTGTCCATAAAAAGGAGTGTAGCAGGGAGGTCGGCAGGAGTCAATTGAAAACTCAGTCACCATAGTGCTCCCAGCGCCACCCTGGACGGCTGCATGAGCAGGAAGGTGGGAAGGGTCGGGTATAATAATGGATATGAGCCTCACTGTAGCAATCGATATTGGCGGAACTCATATCCGCGTTGCCGTGTACGAACCCAATAGCATCACTCCAATCTATCATCAGCGGACACGCTCGCTCGCAAATGAGCCTGGCGTGTATAACCGGCTGGAACAAGCCGTCGAGGCTGTCTGGCCGCAGGAAAAGGTGGCGGCGATTGGCATTGCCTCGCCCGGTCCGCTGGATCCACATACCGGCACTATTCTGGCTACGCCAAATATCCCCGAGTGGAAGAATTTTCCTTTAACTTCGAAGTTATCGCAGCATTTTGGAGTGCCAGCTTACCTGGATAACGACGCAAACATGGCCGGCCTGGCGGAGTGGCAATATGGCGCGGGCAAAGGGCATCAGGATCTTGTTTATCTGACGATCAGCACGGGCATCGGCGGGGGCGTCATCAGCAACGGATGCCTGCTGCAGGGATTCCGTGGTATGGGCGCCGAGTTGGGGCACATGATCATCGATGCGGATGGTCCACTTTGCGGATGCGGTAAGCGTGGCCACGTGGAATCATTTTCCTCGGGGCCTTCGATCACGCGGTATGTGAGGGAGCAGATCGAGGCAGGCCAGGAGTCGACGCTGCACGCCCAGCCGACTCTAAATGCCGCGCTCATCGCGGACGCGGCCCGGGCAGGGGACGCGCTGGCGATCTCCGCCTTCGAACGCGCCGGTCGCTATCTAGGGATCGCGGTGGCCAATTACCTGGCCATCTTCGACCCGTCCATTTTGATTTTCGGTGGCGGGGTTTCCCAGGTCGGAGATTACCTCTTCAAACCGTTCGAAGAAAGTTTGCATCAACACACCTTTCATCCACACTACCTGGATAACCTTGTGATTACGAGAGCGGCGCTGGGCGATGACGCGGGACTACTCGGCGCGCTGGCACTGGCACGGATGAAAAGCGGATGACTGGAAAGCACGTCTTGATCTCCTTGCCACCCTTATGGGTGGTCACAAAGTGGTGGACAGCGGATCGCCTTACGTTGGGCTAAGTTTACTTAACGGAATTCATTTCTGGCTTAGAGAGCCGCGTGGCGCCTTCGACGTCACGAAACGTATTGCCATCCATTAATTAGATGTAATTCAAGGAGTTCAACATGAAAAAGCTTAATCTGCCAGGCCTCAAGGCTCAGGCGCTGATCGAACGGGATAAAAAAGTTGTCTCATCCTCTTACCCGCGCGGTTACCCATTTGTGATGGATCATGGCAAGGGCGTGGAAGTCTGGGACCCGGATGGGAACCGCTTTATCGATTTCATGGCCGGTATCGCCGTGCTCTCCACCGGGCATGCCAACCCCAGAGTTGTCCGAGCCGTGCAATGTGCCGCAGAGAAATTCCTGCATATTTCCTCAGACTTCTACCATGAAGGCTGGGTTCAGTTGAGCGAAAAGCTGGATGAGATCGCACCCTTTGAAGAGGGCGCAAAAACATTTCTCACCAATTCGGGCACCGAAGCTGTGGAAACAGCAATCAAGCTTGCAAAGTTCCACACCAAGCGCCACAATTTCATTGGCTTCTTCGGTGCCTTCCATGGACGAACGATGGGCTCGGTCGCCTTCACGGCCAGCAAGCCGCATTACCATCGCGGTTTCTATCCGCTCATGCCGGGTGTGACGCACGTTCCGTTCCCCGATCCTTACCGCCCCATTCTGGACCGCAAGCCGGGCGAAGATTATGGCGAGAGGATTGTCCGCTTTATCGAGGAGGAGATCTTCGGGCATAACGTTCCCGGAGATGAAATCGCCGGCATTCTGGTCGAGCCCATCCAGGGCGAGGGCGGCTACATTGTCCCGCCGGATGGCTTCTTCCCCGCGCTGCGCAAACTGTGCAACAAGTATGGCATCATGTTGATCGCCGATGAAGTGCAAAGCGGCATGGGCCGTACCGGCAAGTGGTGGGCCATCGAGCACTTTGGCGTGGAGCCCGATATTATCACCTCCGCCAAGGGCATTGCCTCCGGCCTGCCGCTTGGCGCCTGTATCGCACGCGCGTCTGTAATGGACTGGCCGAAAGGCACACACGGCAACACCTACGGCGGCAATCCCATTTCCTGCGCGGCTTCGCTGGCAACGATTGAATTAATAGAGGAAGGATACCTTGCCAATGCAGCGGAAACCGGACAGTATGCCATGGATGCTCTGCAGGAAATCCAGGCGCGTCATCCTTCCATCGGCGATGTGCGCGGCAAGGGTCTGATGATCGGTGTGGAATTTGTGAAAGACAAGAGCACCAAGGAACCCAATGAAGCCATCCGGGACATGATCGAGAAATATGGCTTCCAGCACGGCTTGCTACTGCTTGGCTGCGGCAAGTCTGTGATCCGCCTGGCTCCACCGCTGTGCATCACAAAACAGGAAGTTGACGAAGGGCTTGAGATCTTCGAATATGTGATCACCATGGCAGAACAGGAACAAGGGTTGAGATAGTTTGAGACGATAAAAACGGCTGCTCCTTACGAGGCAGCCGTTTTTGATTTAATTTTAATTGGACTATCGTACTACACTGACATCCACGAGGACCGCACGTACTGCCACCCGACGTAGATAGGTGCCTGTCTTCTCATCATAGGTATCGCAGGTGATCAGCGTTAGATAGGATTTCTCCTCATGCTGGATCACGCGACGATCGGTCGGCTGCACATATTCATTCGACACCACCTGATAGGTGTAACGATAACCACCGTTGTACACGAAGACGTATTCACCCAAGCCCAAAGCTTTGAGCTTGGCAAACGTCCCAGGCTTGCCATCGGCGTTGGTCACGTGGGCGGTGAGAATGCTGTTGCCTTTCCAGGTGGGATATGCCGTGCCGTTCAACCAGCCCACCTGGTCCTGCAGCCAGGAAACATCCCAATTCCCATTCTTTGCTTCTACACCCACAATGGATGTTTTTACTTTTAGAACAGGGATTTCAACGGTCAGGCTGGTGGCATCATATAGCGCTCGAGAAGAAGCATCCAACCTGGTCACCCGGCCCGGAGCAAAACCAGTTTGCGGGATCAGGAACGTGTTCGCAGTGGCCGAGGTCGCTGTGTCATCCGGGTCATTATTGCCTCGACCCCTGCCTCCACCGCCTCCACCTGCGACGGGCGGTGGGGTCGCCCCTCCACCGGATGTGATGGTGAGTGTAGCAGATGCAGGAGTCGTATTACGCGTGTTGGGGTCTGCGAACAGGCCGCCAATCGGAATGGTGTTCTGATAATCCCCGGGATTGCTACCGGTGATAGCAACCACAACCGTGCAGGTTGAGTCACCGGCAAGTGCACCGTTCGTCAACTCGATCAACTGCGTCCCTGCGACGGCTGTGAGCGTACCGCTACAATTGTTGACCGGTGCCGGTGCAGACCCGCCCGCGATTTCCAGACCGTTGGGTAACGAGTCGCTCATACCCATGCCCGTCAACCCGATATTCCCCGTGTTCGCGATCGTGATGGTAAGCAAGGAATAGGAGTTTGCCGGAATCGGATTGGGCGAAAAAGCTTTACTGACACTGGCGCCCGGCAGATTGGTGAGGGAGGCTTCCACAGGGTCGGCGTTCGTGGCATTGTTATTTGTCGTCCTCACGGCACCTGCTGGAATCGTATTAGTCAGGTTGCCGTTAACCGTCATGGTTGCACTGAGTGTCAGAGTACAGATGCCCAGTGGTGGAAGACTACCGCCACTGAAAGAGAAAGAATTTGAGCCGGGCGTCCCATTTAGCGTACCGCCACACGTTCCTACGTTGAAGTTCACCGGATCAGCCAGGATCATCCCGGTGGGCATGTTATCGGTAAAGTTGATACCTAACATCTCAACGTTTTCCGGGTTGATCAGTTCAATGCTCATCGTGGAGGATGCGCCGCCGGTGACGATCAGAGGATCGAAGCCTTTCACCAGAGAAATCGACAGACTGCCAGCACTGTTAACCGTCAGGTTGGATGTGAAGGCATTGGTGGGTACCCGGTTCTCATTGTTGGTAACGTTTGTCGGCGGGATCGAGTTGGCATATGTGCCTGCCGTACTGCTGCTCACGAAGACTTGAATGCGGCAGCGCGTTCCAGCAGCAATGGTGCCGCCGGTCAAACGGATTGTCGTTACTCCCGTTATGGCATCTGTTGTGATATCCAGGGCGGCATTCGTTCCACAGCCAGTGACCTCTGGAGGCGGGGAAGTGCTCACCGTGACGCCCGAAGGCAAATCATCTCGAATGGAAAAGTTCGTCAGGTTCGTGTCGCTGGGTGCAAACGTGTCGATCCTCAGCCGGGAAGTTCCACCTGCTGTAATGGTAGCAGGCGAAAACGATTTCGCCCCGGTCACATCGGTACCTCTCACCGTCACATTGTCATTGGCAGGCAGCAGGTTTCTAACGCCCTGATCTGTTGTCAACGTGTTAGCAGGGATGCTGTTTCGGAATGTGCCGGTAGGCGTGCCGGCCGGAGCCGTGACTTGGAATGAGATGGTACAGGTTCCCGGGTTGGCGATGCTTCCGGCCGGGATGGTGCCCCCCGACAGGCCGACCGTACGCGGCTGTGTAATGGTAACTGACCCGGGTGGCACACCGCACGTGCTTGTCGCAGAGTTGGGCACAACGGTCAACACCGTACCAGGCAAAGTGTCTGAAACATTCACGCCTGTATAAGGAGAGCCGGTTGGATTGCGGAGCGTGATCGTGAGGGTTGAAGTCCCGCCCGGAGCAAACGTCCCGGGTGAGAATGCTTTTGTGATCCCAATCTCCTGTACGTTCAAGCGCGCGGTATCACCGGTCAAGTTCGTCAGCCCCTGCGCGGTCTGCAGCGCGTTGGCTGGAATACTGTTATCGTATGATCCCTGCTCATTGGATGTGGCGTTGACTCGGATGGTGCAGGTTGAACTGGGGGCAATGCTGCCGTTATTCAGCGTCACAGAAGTGCCGCCAGGGTTAGCCGTCAGTGTACCCGCTCCGCACCCCGTCAGCGTTGCCGAAACCGGGTTGGCCAGGACAACATTTGCAGGGAGGTCATCACTGAGAGAAGCCTGCGTCAAGGTTGTGGTGGGTGAGGTGTTGTTAATAGTGATCGTCAGCTGACTGGTTGCCCCGGCCCAGATCGTGCTTGGATCAAAGTTCTTGCCGACAGTGGGCGTCGGTGCTCCAGTCACGTTCAGCGTGGCGCTGGCAGGCGTTGTATTCGTGATATTCTCCCCTCCCCCGGTGGAGGACAGAGCGCCCGCGGGAATTCGATTGATCAAACTTCCCGGGGTGCTCGAGGTCACGTTGATGGATACCGTACAAGACCCCGGCGTGTTTCCACTCTGAGCAGGAACGGTGCCGCCGCTCAGCGAAAAAGTGGTTCCACCGGCGGTCGCATTTACAGTCCCTCCACAGGAATTGCTCAGGCCCACCGAATTGGCAATCCTGAGTCCAGGCTGGATCGCCAACAAATTATCCACCCATGAGGCACTGGTCAACGCAAATGGATTGGGATTGAAAATGGTTACGCTGAGACGGGACACCCCCCCGGCTACGATCGAGATAGGCGAAAAGCTCTTATTGATTTCCGCCGGTAGTGATATGCCCTGGGCATGGGCCGCTTGCCCTGGCACAAAAAAGATGGTGCTGATCAGTACTATTACAAGGAAGGCCGCGAGTGTTTTTTGCATTTTCTATCCTTTGCGCATTATGTTGAATGACCAGACTTAAAAGAAATGAAACCGACGCAGAGCGGTCGGTTTCGCCATTTGCTAACCACTACCATTCCAATAGACGGATCGGCGACCAAACTGGGTAGTGGATCAGTGCACCCGCAGCAAAGATTAAGATTTAATGAGAGATAAACACCATTTTATATGCGATTAAAGATGTGTCAAGTCCCACTTTCCCAGGCATGTTTACTCTTTTGGATTTCGGAACGTTAAATCATTCCAGGCAGTCGTATGACTGCCTGGTTTTCTTACGAGCACGGTTGAGATATTCTATGAGAGTATGCTGAACATTCAGCTTTTTCACTCCAGGTCGATGGTTATCGTACCCCACTCACATCCACGAGGACCGCACGTACTACGACCCGTCGCAAGTAAGTGCCTGTCTTCTCATCGTAGCTATCACAGGTGATCAGCGTCAGGTATGACTCCTCCTCATGTTTCATCACACTGCTATCATCAGGCTGCACAAACTCGTTCGAAACCACTTGATATGTGTAACGATAGCCAGAGCTATAGAGGAAGACATATTCACCCAGGCCGAGGGCCTTAAGATTTGAGAATGTTCCCGGCTCGCCGTCCGCATTGGTCACATGAGCAGTGAGAACGCTGTTCCCCTTCCAGGTAGGATATGCGCTGCCACGCAACCAGCCAATTTGATCCTGCAGCCAGGAGACATCCCACTGGCCATCCTTCCACTCCACGCCGACGATGGACGATGTCACCTTCAATACCGGGATCTGGAGGGTCAGGTTGGTTGAGTCATATGCTGCGCGGGAAGATGTATCCAGTTTCGTCACTCGACCCGGCGCGAAGCCCGTCACCGGGATGATCAGACCTGTAGATACAGGAGTCGCTGTGGGTTGATTATTCCTTCTACCTCTTCCTCCGCCACCGGTAACAGGAATATTGCCATTGATCACGAGTGTGTCTGTAGCGGCTGTTCCGTTGGTCACCCTTAAACTTGGATCCGTCCTCAGGCTACCGGCCGGAATGGTGTTTTGATAAGCCCCCGGGTTGCTGCCCGTGATCGGAGTCACCATCGTACAGGACGAATTGCCGGTGAGAGCACCACCGGTCAGTTCGATGAGCTGCGTTCCCGCGACGGCTGTTAGTGTCCCACCACAGTTGTTCACGGGAGCGGGAGCAGCCCCACCCGCAATGACCAGGCCGGCGGGCAAAGAGTCACTGAAGCCCATACCCGTGAGAGGGATATTTCCGGTGTTTTGAATCGTGATCGTCAACAGGGAATAGGAATCAGGTGAGATGGCGGTCGGAGAGAAGTACTTGCTAATGCTGGCACCTGGCAGATTGGTCAATGAAGCTGACGCGGGGTCTGGATTGGTGACTCCATCGAGATCTGTGGTGACAGCACCGGCGGGAATCGTATTTGTCAGATTACCGTTCACCGTCATGGTGGCGCTGAGGGTCAGTGTACATGTGCCCAGTGCGGGGAGGCTCCCGCCGCTGAATGAAAATGAACTCTCGCCAGGGTTTCCACTCAAGGTGCCGCCACAGGACCCTACGTTAAAGTTTACGGGGTTTGCCAGAATCATATTGTCGGGCATGTCATCGGTGAAACCAATGCCGGTCAGGGGCGCATTACCAAAATTAATCAACTCTACACTCATTGTCGAGGAGGAGCCGCCAAAGACTTCTTTCGGCTCAAAGCCCTTCACCAGAGCTATGGCCAGAGCACCCGGATTGGGAATGGGATTCTCAACCGTTAAGTCTGCAGTGAGATCACCCGGCGGCAGCCGATTCTCACTGTTGCTGATGTTCGTGCGCGGGATTGTGTTGGTATAGCTGCCTGCCACACTTCCTCTCACGAACACCTCGATTCTGCAGCGCTGCCCGGCCAGGATCAGGCCATTTTGCACCAGAATAAAAGTGTCTCCAGTATTCGCGGTCAAGACCGCAGAATCACCACAGCCGCTCATTGCAGGAGGCGTGGAATTGCTGATCGTCACGCCCGTCGGCAGGTCATCTCGAATGGAAAAGTTCGTCAAGTTGGTATCACCGGGTGCGAAGATGTCAACCCGCAAGCGGGAATCCTGTCCTACCGCGATAGAGTTATCAGAAAATGACTTGGAACCAGTCACATCGGTGCCTCTGACCGTGATCCGGTCTGTGGCTGGACGCGGGTTGCTGACGCCCTGGTCTGTGCCCAGATCGTTTGCAGGGATGGTGTTTGCCAGTCTCTGTGAAGGCGCATCGGCCGGGACAGCCACCTCGATGGTGATCGTACATGTCCCCAGTGTTGTTGCGTTGCCTGCGGGGATAACACCTCCGGTCAAACGGATCACGTTCGAAGGTGTCGTGGACAGGTTCCCTCCACAAGTATTCTGAGTCACATTAGAGACAGTTAATGGGCTCGGTAGATTATCGGTAAAGCTTACGCCCGTATAAGGCGAACGCGTCGGATTTTGCAGCGTGATGGTCAGAGTGGTCGTCCCACCGGCAGAGATCGTGCCAGGAGAAAATGCTTTTGCAATCCCGATCGATTGCACAATGAGCCGGTCTGTCACATCTCTGGGATTAGAGAGATTCTGCTGATTTTGTAGTGACCCGGCCGGGATGCGGTTAGTATAGGCTCCCTGTGTGGTGGAAGTGACATTGACCCGAACTGTACAGACGGAGCCAGGAGCGATCGTGCCATTATTTAAGGTAAACGATGTCCCGCCGCTGGATGCGTTCAGGGAAGCAGATGCCCCACATCCAGAGAGGGACGGAGAAACTGGATCGGCAAGGAAAACATTACCCGGCAGATTATCTGTAAGAGAGACCTGCGTGAGAGTTGTATTCGTCTGGTTGTTCCTGATCACGACTGTCAGTTGGCTGATACCCCCGGACCAGATCGTGGACGGGCGAAAGTCCTTGTTTACCTCAACAGGAGGGAGTGTCGGAGGCGGAGGCGTGGGAGGTGGTGTACCAGTGATCGTGCCGGCGACATTCAGGGTCGCGCTGGCCGGGCTTGTATTCGTGATCTCTTCACCCCCGCCGGTGGCAGATAACGCATCGTTTAAGATCGTATTAATCAAATTCCCAGCCGTGTTGGACGTTACGCTGATGGTCACCGAGCATCGCCCCGGCGTGGAGCCCGTCTGGGCAGGGACCATGCCGCCGCTCAGCGATAGCGTTGTCGACCCGGGGTTGGCCGTTACAGAGCCGCCACAGTTACTTGTCAGATCGGCTGGGTCTGCGATCCTGAGCCCCGGCTGCACCCCGACCAGATTATCTGTCCAGGATGTATTAGTGAGTGGAAATGGGTTGGGGTTATAAACGGTCACACTCAAGCGTGAGGTTCCCCCCGGCGAAATGGAGATCGGCGAAAAGTTCTTATTGATTTCAGCCGGTAATGTGATGACCTGGGCAGATACTGCTTTCCCTGGTGTTAGAAAACTCGACACCAACAAGCCGACTACAATAAAGGCAATAAGTGGTCTGCGCATTTTTTATCCTTTGCCTTTTAAACAAACGAAACCGACGCAATGCGGTCGGTTTCGCCATTGGCTCACCACTGCCCTTTCCAGCATACTGGATTGGCGACCAAAGGGGGCAATGGATCAATGCATCCGCTGAACCAGGGGTTAAAAACAGCTAAATACATTGTATATATGATTTTGTATGTGTCAAGTAGGTCTCTCATCCTACAAGCTGAGAGCTTTTCGGTTATCCGAAGCATTCTACAAGGCACAGCAGTGATAAAATTACGTGAATTCCCGCTATGCTTCCAGATTTCCGCGTTCGACAGCGTGATTATTTGCTCGAAATATCGCGTGCGCTCACTCAGGAACTTGATCTTGAGAAATTATTAGCGCGCATTTTGCGGATCGCCATTGAAATGCTTGCCGGCCAAGCCGGCATTATCGCGCTGAAAGAGGATGGCTGGCGCGTGGCGGCCGCCCACGGCATTGCTCCCGCTTTTCTGAGCTACCTCACCCCGTTGCTGGCGGAAGAGAATGTGCGTGAGCTGAATGTCAATGAGCTCAACCGCATGCTCAAAGAGCTGACTTACACGGCCAGTATGGGACTTCTCAACGGCACCGCGCTGCCCCTGGCCGCGCATGGACAGGTGATCGGTGTCATCTTCATCTTCCGTAATTACACAGACCTCTTCACGCCGAATGATCGTGTGCTGCTCCAATCCTTTGCAGACCAGGCAGCTATCGCGGTTTTCAACGCGCGACTCTACGGACAGGTCTCGTACGAAAAGCAGCGCCTCGACGCGCTGCTCGATTCGGCCGCAGACGGGATCTTGATCCTCAACGCAGACCTGAGCATCGAGCGCGTCAATGATGCTTTCGAACGTATCTATGGCAAGACCCATGATGAGCTAGTCACTCTTTCTCATGATGATGTGATTCGCTGGGCGCATGCGCCGCAGGGCTCGACCCTCAATGAAGCCATCGCGAACAGCTGGCCGCTTACCCCCAACGCAACCCTTTACGTGGAAGGTGATCTGGAACGTCCGCTACCTCCCCCTCTCCCTGTGGGAATCACGTATGCGCCGCTTCTCTCAAACGATGGGAAACTGCGCAACGTCATCGTTTCGGTGCGCGATATCACCCACTTCCGCACGGCGGATGAGATCAAATCGACGTTTATTTCCATTGTCAGCCATGAATTGCGCACGCCAGTCACACTAATCAAGGGGTATGCATCTACGTTACGCCGGGATGATGCCAAATGGGATAAACACACCATCAGCGACTCGCTGGCCGTCATCGAAGAAGAAGCTGACCGTCTCAGCAAGATGATCGATGACCTGCTGGATGCCTCTCGCTTGCAGGCCGGAGGGTTGACTCTGAATAGAGGGGATGTTTCCTTGCCCAACCTCGCAAAACGAGTCGCTGAGAAATTCGCGGCGCAATCTGGGAACCACATCATCGTGACAGACTTCAATGAGAATTTCCCAATCATCCTGGGCGATGAAACACGCATTGAGCAGGTGGTCATTAATCTCGTGTCCAACGCGCTCAAGTACGCGACCAAAGGGGAGATCAGGATCAGCGGACAGGTGCGGCCGGAGCAGGTGGTGATCTGTGTCAGTGATCAGGGACCCGGGATCGAAGCGAAGGACTTGCCTCACATTTTCGACCGCTTCTATCGCTCGACAAAGGCCGTCAAACACACGAAAGGCGCGGGACTCGGGCTCTATCTTGCCCGTGCCATTGTCGAGGCACACGGCGGCCGTATCTGGGCAGACCCCAAACCGGACTCTGGCGCCAGAATCTGTTTCTCCCTGCCGCGTTGAGATTATCTCTCACCCTTGGCGTCTCTTCTATAGCGAGAGGGGAGATCTAGTCAGGGTGGTAAAATCGAATGAACGGAAACCGCTTCTCATGAGTTGGGGTCATCCGTAAATCCTAGGAATGGAAAAAGATATGCCAACCAAAGTTCTCCTGCGAAGCAAGCTGGATAAAAAATATACATGGAACGCCGAGAGTGTTTATCCTTCTGATGAAGCCTGGGAAAGGGAAATCGATGAGATCCTTGCAGATATTCCCAAAGTTAAACAATTTCAAGGACGATTGGCGGAAGGCCCATCTGTCTTGATCAACGCACTCGACGCCTCTCACGAACTGGTCTCCTGTGCACAAAAGGCATTCATGTACGCAGGGTTTTCGTATGCTGTGGATACCACAAATCAGCACGCCGCCGGGATGCGGGGCAAGGGTCAGGGTGTGTACAGTCAAGTCCTTTCGGCCGTTTCGTTTATCCAACCCGAGATCCTGGCCATCGGACGGAAAACGCTCGATGAATGGATGAAACAGAACGACAAACTGGCCCTGTACAAACATAATTTTGACGATCTCTTCCGCAAGCAGGCCCATGTCCGCTCGGCAGAAGTGGAGGAGATTTTGGGCCTGGTCAGCGACCCACTCCAGGGACCCGGCAATTCGACGGGCATGCTCACGAATGCCGATTTCAAATTCAAACCGGCGAAAGAGGGTACGGGAAAGCTCCTCGAACTCACACAGGGAACCTATCACAATATCTTGCATAATCCTGATCGCAAGGCACGCCGCACAGCGTTTGAAAACTATATGGATCAATATATCGAGCACAAGAACACGCTGGCCAGCAATCTGGTGCACTCGATCAAAGCCAACGTGTTTTATATGCGCGCTCGCAAGCATGAGTCTTCGCTGGCTGCCTCTCTCTTTGACTTGAACATTCCCACCGATGTTTTCCATAACTTGATCAATACGTTCAAGAAGCACCTGCCCGTCTGGCATCGTTACTTTGAGATCCGGCGCAAGGCACTCGGACTCAAGAAGCTGTCCTACTATGATATGTGGGCCCCCGTTACGAAGAAAAAGGTCAAGGTGCCATTCGAACGAGGCGTGGAGCTGATCTGTGAAAGTCTGGCCCCCATGGGAAAGGACTACGTGGAAACGGTGCGAAGGGGCTGCCTGCAAGATCGCTGGGTGGATATGTATCCAAACCAGGGAAAAGCAGAAGGCGCCTTCTCGTGGGGTGCTCAGGGGACTCATCCCTTTATCAATATGAGCTACACCGATGAAGTGACCAGCATGAGCACACTGGCGCATGAGCTCGGTCATTCCATGCACTCGTACCTCACCTGGAAGCACCAGCCTTTTGTGTACTCCGATTATTCTCTCTTCGTCGCGGAAGTGGCCTCCAACTTCCATCAAGCCATGATGCGCGGACATTTGTTGAGGACCGTCACCGATAAGAACTTCCAGCTCGCTTTACTGGAGGAAGCAGTGGGCGGGAACTTCTTCCGCTATTTCTTTCAGATGCCCACGCTGGCGCGCTTCGAGCTGGAGACACACCAGCGCGTCGAACGCGGCGAGCCGCTCACAGCCGACTCCATGATCGACCTGATGGCGGATCTGTTCGCCGAAGGGTTCGGCCCCAATTTTGAGATGGACCATGAGCGCGTCGGTATGATATGGTCCACCTTCGGCCATCTTTTCTCAGACTATTATGTCTACTCGTATGCCACGGGAATTTCTGGCGCACATGCTCTCGCAGGCAGGATCTTGCGCGGCGAGCCCGATGCCGTGGAAAATTATCTCGGTTTTCTCAAATCAGGGAACTCTGATTATTCCCTCAATGTGCTCAAGAAAGCAGGCGCCGACCTCACCACCCCGCAAGCCGTGGAAGAAACGTTTGCCGTGATGGAAAGCTATATTGACCGCATGGAAAAATTATTGAAATAAAATCCTGTTGTAGGGAAGGGCGGCCGCCCTTCCCTACAACAGGATAATCAAAATTCGTAAATCGGAAATAAATAATGCCTCAAACACAAATTGCATGCCCCCGCTGTCGTCAGATGATCACGGCGAACATCGAACAACTTTTTGATGTGACTCAGGATCCCCAGGCCAAGCAAAGACTGCTCGGCGGCGTATCCAACATGGCGCGCTGTCCCCATTGTGGGTATCAGGGCCGCCTGGCTACTCCTATTGTCTATCATGATAATGAAAAGGAATTGCTGCTTACGTTCTTCCCGCCTGAGCTGAATATGCAGCTCAACGAGCAGGAACGTCTGATCGGTCCATTGATCAAGCAGGTCACCGACCGGTTGCCCCCTGAGAAACGCAAGGCTTATTTGTTGAAGCCTACAGCAAACCTGACGTACGAATCCATGGTGCAAACTATCCTCGAAAAAGATGGTATCACACCGGAAATGCTGAAGGAGCAACAGGAACGTGTGCAGCTCATCGAAAGACTCCTGCAAGCCAGCGCCAAGGATGTGCGCAGTGAGATCATCAAGCAAAACACGAAGCTGTTCGACGAGCAGTTCTTTGCTCTCTTCAGCCGTCTCGCCCAGAGTGCGGCCGGCAGCGGACAAGAGCCGATCGCCCGCGCCATGGTCGATCTACAAGGACAGCTCCTGGAGGAAACGGAGTTCGGCCGCGGGCTGAAGGAATCGGTTGGAGAGCTTGAAGCCGCGACCAAGGCTCTGCAGGAGATCGGGCAGGGACTCACCCGCGAAAAACTGCTCGATATTGTGCTGGAATCTCCCAGCGACGCGCGTGTGCGCGCTTACGCCAGCATCGCCCGCGGCGGCATGGATTACCAGTTCTTCCAGCTGCTTTCAGAGCGAATCGATAAAGCCTCAGGCGAGGAAAAGACCCGGCTGGAATCTATCCGTGAGAAGCTGCTTGATTTCACCAATGAGATCGACAAACAGCTCGAAGCGCGCTACAAGCAGGCCCAGGACTTCATTGAATCGCTGCTTGCACAGGAGGATGTTGTCAAAGCTGTACGCGACAACCTGAACGGATTTACCCAGGACGCCGTGGATGTGGTCAACCAGATGCTGCGACAGGCATCCGAGAAGAATGACTACACCCGCATGGGCAAACTTCAAAAGATGGTGGAGGTGCTGCGTGAGGTCTCTACTCCTCCAGAAGTCGCCTTCATCGAGCAGCTCCTCGATGCACCCGATGACGCCACTCTGGACCAGATGCTCGAATCCAACAAGGATTTACTCAACGACCAGTTCATGGAGGCACTGATCGGCCTGGTGGCACAGGTGGATCAGGCCGCCGAACAAGGCAACCCCGAAGCAAAGTCGCTGGGCGAAAAGCTGAGCAAGGTATATAAAACCGCCCTGAAGTACTCGATGCAAAGAAACCTGGGCGAACAAAAGATCCAATAAAAAATGGGTTCCTTACGGAACCCATTTTTTATTGGATGTCGAAGCCAGTTAATTCGTTGGGGTACAACTTACACTGGTCGCTGTTTGCTTCGCCGGGTCACAAATATAATCTCGTTGCAATAGCAAATCGCCCGTGGCAGCATCATACGTGTAAATCGTAGCATTCGTCCAAAGGACATCGACAATTTCGGCAGTCCAATTCTTATTCGGACATCCACCTTCAGTTGCAGTAATTGGCCCAGGCACGGCTCTTACATTCAGAGGGGCAGTACCTTTCTTGGTGATGTCTTGTGGTCCGACAGCCTGTTCGCCATTAGCTAAAATGTTGGGGTTTTGCCCGGGTGCCTCAGTGCCACCCTGATTGGTACAGGCGACAATCGCGATGCCGCGTGCAGCAAGTTTCGCATCTACACCCTCTGCATAGCCGCCCAAACCGGTGAAAACTCCGGTTGCGATCAGCGAGCCGGGCCTGAACGCGACACTTCTCAACCCAACACTGCCACCCGCTGAGGCTGTTGTGGTAAAGAGAACCACCGCCAGCAAAACGGACAATAGTGAAAGTATCTTCTTACGCATAGAACTCCTCATGTTTCCTTAAGCTAGTCTAAGAATTACTCCGCAGGAGTTGCATTATATCCTACAATACACGCCTCCGTTTCTTTCCATCTGAACTTCGTTAGTTTTCAACTTCATAATAAACGGAATTCAATGCCGAAAAGCGCAATATAATCCATAGAAGATGCTTTTGATCTGATTACTAGACTATAGCATACCCGGAAGGTTACATTTAATCCGTTGCGATATCATTTTCAATTGAGTCCCAATGAATTTTGAAGCTCACAACAATCACGCAAAAGAGCAGAAGGATCTACAGCAGGCCATTCAGGCGCTGGAAGCACAACGTTCCACGCTGGGAGATGAAACTGTAAATATTGCCCAGGCCTCGATGCGAGAAAAGCTGACTCGCTTGCAGGCCGGGACTCACGAGCTTCAGGAACGCAAATTGGTCACCGTCCTGTTCGCGGATGTCTCCGGTTTTACCGCGATGGCAGAGACCATGGATCATGAAATTGTCAATGGGGTGATCAATTCTCTGTGGTCGCGCGTGGATCAGGCGATCAAGGATTACGGTGGTCGCATCGACAAGCATATCGGTGATGCGGTCATGGCGCTGTTTGGAACGCCCACCGCCCACGAAGATGATCCCGAGCGCGCGATCCGTGCGGCCCTACAGATCCAGTCCGAAGTGCAAAAATGGAAATGGGAATTCAACGACTCCAATTCACCTCAGAAAGCACAGAGTCAGAATATTCAATTGCGGATTGGCATCAATACTGGCCCTGCCCTGCTCGGCACGGTGGGGACCATTGGGGAATATACAGCGATCGGGAACACGGTCAATCTTGCCAACCGGCTGGAGCAGGCTGCTCCCCCCGGGGGTATTCTGATTTCCTATGACACCTACCAACATGTGCGCGGCATTTTTGACGTATCAGTTCTTCAGCCGATCAAGGTTAAGGGCAAGAGCGAACCGATTCAGGTATATACGGTCAACAGCGTTAGACCCCGGGCGTTTCGCGTTCCCACGCGCGGAGTGGAAGGGATCGAAACCCGTACCATCGGACGGGAAGAAGAACTGGCAAAAATGCAGTCTGCCCTGAAACAGGTCATGGAGGGGCGCCAGCTGCATTTGATCAACATTGTCGCCGAAGCAGGCACAGGCAAATCCCGCTTACTCTACGAGTTTGCGAGATGGGTCGAGACGCTGAATGACTCCATCCAGCTTTTCAAGGGACGAGCCACCCAGGAAATGGAACAACTCCCTTACGCGCTTTTGCGCGACATTTTTTCATCCAGTTTTGAAATTCAGGATAATGACACTGCCGCGACGGCACGTACAAAATTAGAGCGTGGCATTTTTGGTATCCTAAAGGACCCGGATAACACGGATCTGTACACGCCTTTCATCGGCCACCTGATTGGTCTGGACTATTCCACCAGCCCTCACTTGAAGGGGATCCTGGGCGATGCACAGCAGATTCGCAATCTAGCCTTCCATTACATCACGCAGTTGTTCGTGGAGAGGACGCATGAACAGAGTGTAGTCATCTTTCTGGAGGATATTCACTGGGCAGATCGAGGCTCATTGGACTTTTTCCATCATTTGATGAATGCGACGCCTGATCTACCCCTCTTAATCATTGGGCTGACCCGGTCGACTCTTTTCGAGAAGCATCCGGATTGGGGAAATGCAGCCATTCAGACCCTGCGCCTCGACCTGCTGCCGTTATCAGACGAGAACTGCCGGCGGCTCGTGCAGGAAATCCTGCAAAAAGTGCCTGTCATTCCACCAGCGCTAATGGACTTGATCGTCGACAAGGCAGAGGGCAGTCCATTCTACGTCGAAGAACTGATCAAAGTGTTGATCGATAAAGGGGTGATTGTCAGAGGCGAGAATCAATGGCGGGTTGAGATGAAGCGCCTCTCCGATCTAAACGTCCCGGCAACCCTGACCGGCTTAATCCAGGCCCGTTTGGACAGCCTCACGGCCAATGTGAGGGAAACATTACAGCAGGCCTCCATCATCGGCCGCATCTTCTGGACGAATGTTGTTGAACACATGCAAAATCCCGAGACTCGCGAGGCGGACTATTCCATGCCAATTGCCGACAGGTTGGGCACGCTGAGGTCGAAGGAGCTCATTTTCCAGTATGGAGAACAGAGCCCCTCGGAAGCGCCTGAATTCATATTCAAGAACACCATACTTCATAACGTGACCTACGAGAGTGTCCTATTGAGACTTCGCCCCGTCTATCATCGGCAGGCAGCCGAAGGATTGATTGAAATTGGTGGCGAACGTGTGACGGAGTATGCGGGCCGCATCGGCGAACACTTCGAGCAGGCCAACGAATGGTCAAAAGCCGCCGAGTGGTATGCACGGGCTGGCAGACAGGCACAGGATACTTATGCGTCAGATGCGGCGGTTAGATATTATCAAAAGGCCCTGAGATTTTTGAATGCCACGGCTGGCTCGAGGCAGGCACCGGAGCAATTAGAAATCTACTACCGGCTTGGCGAAGTTTTGAACTGGCAGGCGCGCTATACGGATGCGGCGAATACATATACAGAGATGTTGAAAGTCGCAGAGACTCAACAGGATAAAATCGCCCAATCGCGTGCCCTGCAGGGCCTGGCTGCTTCGTTGGGTTATCAGGGCGATCACCGTGCCGGGCTGGATAGCGCGATCCGCGCGGAATCATTGGCGCGCACTGCGAATGCTCCCACAGAGCTTGCCAAGGCTCTCTGGGCACAGGGATCTGCGCGCTACCGGCTCGGGGAAGCACGTGCAGTACTTTCGTTAGCGGAACAGGCTCTGGCAATTGCCACGGAACTAAATAATCTCAATGAAATGGGTCGAAGCCTGAACCTGCTTGGTGCGGCTCATTATGTTTTGGGCCAGTATGCTGAGGCAAAGGGGTACTGGGAGAATGCTCTGAGAATCTTCCAAGAACTGGGCAACAAACAACAGGGCATGCTCTTGCTGAGCAACCTGGGCGTGATCGCAGATGCGCGTGGGGATTATGATACGGCCTTTCAACGCTATCACAATGCCCTAGAGATGGCGCGTGAGATTGGAAACCGCGACGGCGAAATCCTGTTTCTCACCAACCGGGGGGGCGAACAGGTCGCTTTGCAAAATTTTGCTGCCGCCGAAGCAGATCTACGACAGGCGATCGGGCTGGCCGGCAGCGATGGCTCATGGTGTCTTCCTAACACATACTATTATCGTGCCGAGGCATTAATCGGATTGGGTAGATACGAGGAGGCGTTTTATTCCGCACGTCAGGCTCTCGCCTTAAGCCGGGAAGATAAAGTTCCCGAAAATATTGGTGCCGCCTGGAGAGTGCTGGGCAAGGTCAGCGAAATGACCGGCGAGCCGGTCCTCATCAGGCTCACCGGGTTGGGTGAGCTGGAGGACTTTTCTGCGGAGGATTGCTTCCGGAAAAGCCTTGAGATCTTTGCAGAATCGGAGATCGAAGGCGAGCGGGCGCGCACCCTGCGCGAATGGGCACGTTACGAATTCGCAACAGGTAACCGTGAACATGCCGAGCAGATGTGGCAGGAAGCCAGGGAGATTTTTTCCAGGCTGGGGGCCGATATGGAAGTGGAGCGGATGGAGAGCTTTCCGGGCTAAAGCCCAGGCCCTTCAGATTTACTCGGGCATGCCGTAACTGACCCGGTAAATCACGTCGTTCACATAATCGCCGACGTACAGCACATCATCCGGCCCCAATAGAAGGGGCAACGGCATCACATCCGGGGGGAAACGGATGAACCAGCTTGCTTCTGCCGTATAGGATTCGCCATTAGGGGTCAATATTACTCGCTGAATCCCCGTCTTCACATCCGGCTTGAGCCAGGAGCCAAAGATCGTCACAAAGGCATTGCCACGATAGTCTACTGGGAAAGTGCTGCCTCCGTAAATATCGACTCCGTTCGCAGAGGAGTGGGACTCGAAGAAAGCGATCGCGGGGATGCTGTTCTCACAGCCAGGCTGATCCTGCTCGTTCCAGCAACTTGGATAACCATAATCGCCTCCCTGCACAATGTGATTCAGTTCCTCGAAGGGAGCTTCCATTCCCAGATCATCGCGCCCGTTGTCAGTGGCGAAGAGCGCGCCCGTCTCAGGGTGGAACGCGATATCGTAAGGATTGCGCATACCGGTGGCAAAGATCTCGCTTTCCCCCGATTCAACATTGAAGCGCAGAATAGACGCGCTGCGGGGGTCAGGGTCCTCACAGGCATCGCAAGTGGAGCCAACCCCGATGTAAAGCCATCCATCCGGCCCAAACTCTAAATTGTCGTTTTGATGCTTATCGAAGGGTAAGTCGTCAACGAGGGATCGTTCCTCGTCTGCCCGGTCATCATCGTTTGTATCCTTTAAAACAGTGACCGCGCCTTGATAAGAAACATAAACATCACCCGTGGGCGGATGGATCGCTACACCCAACGGAAAGTAATATCCTACCGCAAATGTCAGGCGTGAGTCAGAACGACCATCATCGTCTTCATCCTGCAAAATATATACGTTCCCATCCTGCGATGTGACATACAGGCGTCCCTGCTCATCGAACGTGAACCCGGTTGGGCGGTAGAGGTCAGCAAACTTGATCAGAGAGAAACCCGGTGGCACATCCGCGCCCTCCAATTCAACGGTGGAAGGAGGGATCGTGGCAGTTGGCGCAGGTGTGTCCGTCGAGGTGGGTTGTGGAACAGGAGTTTCAGTGGGAGCTGGAGTCGGTGTTATAGAAGTGGGTGTGGGCGGAACGGTCGGAGTAGGGGTGGCGGGTTGACAGGCAACCAAGCCAAGTACAACTAAAACGAAAAGTCTTTTCAATACTCTATCCTCTTACTCGATCGGCGCATAACCCGACTCTCTTAAGCCCTCGAATAAATCCGTCTCCACGGTTCTACCGCCGTTCACCAGGCTGAAGGCGCGGTAAAAGTTTCCCGTGCCAAATATCAGCGACAGCTGCGGCAAAGACCATTCGGCAATGGGGCCAAAGCCCGGCAGCTGCGATTTATGGCACAACATGGCCTGGCGCATTTGATCCATGTATTTCTCGTTGTCCAATTTTGTTGTGATCTGCCAGTCCTTCCAACCGATGTGGCTGCGGTTCACGTTATCGATCTCCATGCTGATACCGCCGAATGCTTCATTCGCCACATAGACAACTTCTTCTGAATCGACCATGTAATAAAACTTAAATACGCGATGTGGAGACTGGACCTGTACATCCACATAGTTCCGATCTGCCGCGCAGACGATGGCCGCGTTCGTGAACTGGGAAAGCGCGATGTGGTCGGGATGTCCGTAGGCCCCATCGGGACCAAAGGTGACAACAACATGTGGCTGGATGCGCCGGATGTGCGAGACAATGCGGCCGACAATTTCCTGTGGGTCTGCTCGATCTACCTCCCCGTCGATGTAATCCAGAAAGCTTACTTCGTGCAGCCCAAGATTCTCCGCAGCGCAGCGCAACTCCGTTTCACGGATGCGGGCCACTCCCTCCAATCCAGGGTTTGGACCTTCGGAATCGAACCAGCCTCTTTCCCCACGCGTCGCGCACACAAGATAGGTTTCCACACCTTCTACAGCATAACGCGCAAGGGTAGATCCCATCCCCAGCGTTTCGTCATCGGGATGCGGAAGAACGGCCAATAATTTTAGAGAGTCCACCATAATTCCTCCTGTACCACTAAAAAGGGCGGCTACTTACGTCAGACGATTGACGAAGACCTTCAAACAAATCTTTCTCTATTTCTCTGCCTCCGTTGACCAGACTGAACGCCCGGTAGAACGTGCCTTGCATCGCCAGCACCGCCACACCCGCGTCTTCATGCATCTCTGCGAGAAGTCCCAGCGTAGGTAACTGGCTTTGGTGACATTGGATCGCGCGCCATGCGGCACGACAATGCTCCGCCATATCAATGCGCGTGGTGATCATCCACTCTTTCCAAGTGACTTCGCCGCGCAGTTCGTCATCTACGGGGAAAGTCATATCGCCAATGAACGGGGCAACCAGTTTGATGAAATCCTCTGAATCGACCATGTAATACTGCTTGGAAACGCGATAGGGAGCGAAATTTTCAGCATCCTGATAACTGGCGTCGGCTGCACAAACGACCGCCGCGCTGGTGAACTGTCCCACTGCGATGTGATCGGGATGACCATAGTTTCCATCGGGCGGGAACGTGACCACTACCTGCGGCATAAGGCGGCGAATATGCGTCACAAGCTTGCCGATGGCTTCCGCGGGGTCGCTCTGATCTACCTCGCCGTCGATATAGTCGAGGAAGTAAAGTCCCTGCATACCCAACTCCGCGACGGCATTCTCCAATTCCCTCTCGCGGATTTTGCCGAGCGCGTCCAGGCCGGGATTCTGCTCCTCGGGGCCGAACCAGCCTCGCTCTCCGCGCGTCGCGCAGACGAGGTAAGTCTCTACGCCTTCCGCCGCGTATTTCGCGAGGGTGCCGCCCATCCCCATCGATTCATCATCCGGGTGAGCAAAGACAACCAGCAATCGCAACGTGTCAGTCATTCCGTTGTGCCTGCTCCTGGACACGCTTGAATTCAAACAGGAATTGCTGCGCGATCACAGGATCATAGATGATCATGATATTCTCGTCGTTGCGCTCCTCCGCGCTCTGTGAGAAGTTATAAGAACCCAGCACCACGATACCTTCATCCACGATAAAGACTTTGTGGTGCATCAAGCCATCGATGCCATCGATGCGCACGTCCAGCTCGGCCTGGCGGAAGGGATCATACTCTGTTCCCTGGTTCGATCGCACCTGCTCGTCGTCCATCACGCCGGCAATGGTCAACCCCGCCTCGGCCTTTTGGCGCACGATGTCACCCAGCTGATTGGAAGTGAACGAATAAGCAAGAAAATAAATGCTCTCCTGAGCGCTCTCCAGCACAGGGATCAGCGCGGCGAGCACGCCATCATCCGGGGAAAAATAATTGTCGACGCGCGTGCCATCGATCGTGATCGTCGGGTTGGGAGTCTCCGGGACGATGTCCTCACCGAAGCGGTTATCAATAAACATTTCCTCGAATTCCTTGATGTAATTCTCAACGATCTTTTGAGAACGGATGCGCATCAAATTGTTGTTGTCATCATAGGCACCGCCATCCGTGAAGTTCATCGACCCCAGCCACACTTCCGAGCGGTCGATGATGATGAACTTGTCGTGCATTAAACCCTCTTGTTCATCGCCGATCACGGGGACGCCCTGCTCGATCAAAATCTGTACATCCGAACGATCCATGTTCTCCGATTCCATCACAACGCGGACGGTTGCCCCGCGATCGTGCGCGCGCAGCAGCGCGTTGCGCACACTGTTCAAGCTCAAGCTGTATGAGGCAACATCAACGCTCAATCGCGCCGCGTCGATGGCTGCCACAATGGGACCATCCACGCCACCCGTGCCTTGCGGGGAAAGCGGACTGGATGGATTCGTAAAATATAATTCAAACCATGCGCCGCGCACACCGTACCCGGATTGCAGCTCAATCGGGGTGACGCCTGTTCCGGGCGTAACAGTCTCTGGATCTGGGATATGAGCCTCAGTGACGGGGAGAGGTGGGGTGTTGCCACAGGCAGAAAGCAAAAAGCAAACGATGAGCAAAGTTGAAAAAACACGATACGGCGTCATATTATTCCTTATCAAAATCAACGTCCCGAAGGCTCGAACAGCACAACAATCTATGTGGGAGGAACCTCGGGACGGTCGGAGCAAAAGTTTTCACGATTATAATCCTCACACACGTGACCACTCCTAACACAAACGCAAATCGTCAAATCGCGCGCGCCGCCGGGACCGTAATGCTTGCCATTCTGTTCAGCCAGCTCATGGGACTGGTGCGCAGCATCCTTGTAGCCAGCGCATTCCCCGCCGCAGAACTGGATGCATTTTCCGCTGCCAACCGGGTCTCTGAAACACTCTTCACCCTCATCGCGGCCGGAGCCCTGGGATCGGCGTTTCTGCCGACCTTCACCGCCTTGCTCGTGAAGAACGACCGAGCTTCCGCATGGAGGCTTGCCTCCTCACTGGTTAACCTGGTCACGCTGATCCTGAGCCTGGCGGCTGTGCTTGCCGCCTGGTTCGCTCCCCAGATCGTCCGTTATCTGTTGGCCCCGGGGCTTGTCCGTGACCCGAGCCTGTTTGCCCTGACAGTCAACCTGTTGCGCATCCAGGCGATTTCGGCCGTGCTGTTTGGGTTAGGTGGATTGGCGATCAGCATTCTGAATGCGCACCAGGTTTTCTTCGTCCCGCAGATTACCGCGGCCATGTACCAGATCGGGCAGATCTTCGGTGTCCTGGTGCTGGCGCGCTGGATGGGGATCTACGGACTCGCATGGGGCGTAGTGATCGGTTCCGTTCTTTTCTTAATCATTCAGATTCCTGCATTGTTCAGGTTGGGCGGTGATTTTAGTTTTTCGCTGGGCGGCAGAAATCCCGACGTTATCAGGGTAATCCAGCTGATGGGACCGCGCGTGTTTGGCACGGCCATTGTGCAGCTAAACTTCTGGGTGAATAATAATCTGGGCTCGCACATGGCCGAAGGGAGCCTGATCAGCCTGGCATACGGGTTTATGTTGATGCTAATGGCACAGGCCGCGGTGGCCCAATCGGTGGCGATTGCTGCACTACCGACCTTTTCCGCTCAGTATGCCCTTGGAAAAATCGATGAGATGCGCAGGTCACTGGCTTCTACGCTGCGAGGGATATTCTTGCTGGCACTCCCCGCCAGCGTGGGCTTGATGCTTTTAGCGCGACCCATCGTCGCCATGCTGTACCAGCGAGGTAAATTTACGGAAGTTACGACTCAAATGACCGCCTGGGCGCTGCTCTGGTATGCAGCCGGACTCCTGGGCCATTCCGTGATGGAAGTGCTAACTCGCGCCTTCTACGCACAGCAAGATACGAAGACCCCCGTGATCATCGGTACGATTGCGATGGGACTGAATGTGGTATTCAGTTTTGCCTTTGCAAGCTTCTTCCGTCAGATCGGCTGGATGCCGCATGGCGGGCTGGCGTTAGCCAATTCTCTGGCAACCGCCCTCGAAGCAACCGCGTTGTTCGTCATGATGCGGCAGCGATTGAATGGTATTGAAGGAGGTTACATCGCGCGTGGCTTTGCCGCCTGCGCGCTCGCGTCGCTTGGCATGGCAGCCGGCTTGTGGTTCTGGCTCCAGGCTGCGGGGGATCTGCCGTATTGGGTCATCGCCCTGGGCGGCGTCGCGCTGGGCGGGATGATCTATGGAGTCAGTGTTCTTCTCTTACGCGTCCCCGAAATTCAAGTATTGACGAATGCCGTTGCAAGAAGATTGCTTCCCAGGGGCCCGCAATAACCGGTCATTGCCAGATCAGCCATTGACCGGTGGCGACAGCCAGGCCCAGTAAAATACCGCCCACCACCTCCAATGGTGTATGTCCCAGCACCTCGCGCAAGTCCCGTTCACTGACCGGGTGCCCATGCATGAGCTCGCCGAAGATCACATTGATGCGCTGGGCGTGAATGCCCGCCTGCTGGCGCACCCCCGCGGCATCGTAAGTAACGATCATGGTGAGCGCCACGCCAAGCGCAAACGTGGGGTTGTCCAACCCGTAGTACAAACCGATAGCAAGAGTCGTGGCGGTCATTAATGCCGAGTGCGAGCTTGGCATGCCGCCGGTGGTAAAGAGCAGCGCCCAGTTCCATTTGCGCGTCTGAAGAAAATAGAGCGGGACCTTGATCAACTGCGCAAGCGCCCACGCGCTGATCCCTACAATGAGTGCTTTATTTTCGAATAACGCTAAAAAATTCATTCGGATATTTCCTCGAACGGGATGATTTCGTCGCCCGCTACCTGCCTCACTTTAAGCTCCGCGGCTTCGAGCAGCACGCTGCAGCGCGCCGCCACAGCCTGTCCCCGTTCGAATAATTTGATCGACTCCTCGAGCTGGTTCTGTTCGCCCTCCAGCGCCGAGACGATCTCCTCCAACTCGGCAAGCGCTTCTTCGTAGGTTAATTCTTCTACTGACTTTTCTATTTTCTTGGATGATGGTTTTGGCATAATAACTCCAGCGATTTACGAATTACGATTCTAGATTATCGATTTTTTTCACTTCAAACTCTCCATCACTGACTCTGACCTTCATCTCCTCGCTTGCCTGATCGACGCTGGATACAACACTGCCATCGTCGTTTCGGGTCACCACGGCATAACCGCGCGCCAGCACCGCCATCGGGTTGAGCGCTTGCAGCCGGCGCTGCATCCCTGTAATATGAGCGGACTCCAGCTGAATGTGATGGAAAAGCGAAGACTGAGCGCGGCGTGCCAGCTCATCTACGCGTTGGCGCTCAGACTGGATGCGCCTTTCGGGAGAGGCATAGCGAAGCTGCGAAGCGAGCGCGGACAGGTCATTACTTCGCTCGGCGAGCAGCTTGAGCATGGCGGTCACAAGACGCGTTCTATAGTTTTGCAGCGAGGCGCGCAGATCAAGTATGGTAATTTGCGTGGCCAGCTCTGCTGCCGCCGTGGGTGTGGGCGCACGTAAGTCGGCAGCGAAGTCACACAGGGTGAAATCTGTTTCATGCCCGACCCCGCAAATCACCGGCACCGCAGACATGGCTACTGCGCGCACAACGCGTTCATCGTTGAACGCCCACAAATCTTCAATCGATCCACCCCCGCGTGCCAGGAGGATTACGTCGGGAGACTGGAGAACCAGAGACTGGAGGGCTCGCACGAGCGCGGGAGGGGCATCCACTCCCTGCACGGGGGAGGGAGCAAGGATGACCTCAACCAGCGGTAAACGACGCCGTAGCGTGTTGAGCATGTCTCGTAACGCCGCGCCGGTTGCGGAGGTCACGATGCCGATTTTCTTCGGGAAGATAGGAATCAGACGCTTGCGTTCAGGAGCGAAAAGTCCCTCGGCTTCGAGCATGGCTCTCAGCCGCATGAATTCCTGATATAACGCGCCCTCGCCCACCGGGCGGATCTGGTCGACGTACAGCTGATATTGCCCGCTCACCTCATAGATGCCGATCCGGCCGTGCACTTCCACTTCCATGCCGTCCTGAAGGCCAATTCGTAACCGCGCCGCACTCGTTTTCCACATCACACATCGCAGCGCGGCAGATGAATCTTTAAGCGTGAAATAGATATGGCCGGAAGCAGGTCGCGACAGGTTCGAGATCTCTCCCTGCACCCAGACGTCCTGAAGGACTTCGTTCTCTTCGAGGAGCTTGCGGATGTAGAACGTGAGCTTCGAAACGGTCCATTGTTGTGTGGAAAATAATGTGGGTTGCATTGGCAGGAGGATAATCGAAAAACGATGAATGCGGAAGGACACGCACACCGGCAGCAGGTAACACGTGTCGAGGAAAAGAAGTATTTGAGAAGTGAGAAGTAGAAAGTGGCCCTCCCTTTTACTGCTCACCTTTTTGCTTTTCACCCGGCTTTTTCTGCTACAATTCAGGCATCCTATGAATCACATCTGGTCACCGTGGCGTATGGAATACATTGAAAGCAACAAAGAAGAAGGGTGTGTATTTTGCTCTGCCCAGGAGAATGAAGACGGCGCGCAGAACCTGATCGCATTCCGCGGCAAGCGCGCTTATGTGATATTGAACCGCTATCCTTACACGAGCGGACACTTGATGGTCGTTCCTTTTGACCACAAACCCAACCTCGAGGAACTCGATCCGCTCACGCGCGCCGAAATGATGGAACTGACCGCTCAGTGTATGACGGTCCTGCGCAAGGTGTATCACCCGCAGGCCTTCAATATGGGCGCGAATATCGGCGAATCGGCCGGGGCGGGAGTAAAAGCGCATGTCCATATACACATCGTCCCGCGCTGGGCCGGCGACACCAATTTCATCACCATCCTTGGAGAAACACGCGTCCTACCTGAGGCGCTTGACCGGACCTATGAGCGCGTAAAAAAGGCATTTTTGGAGGGTTAATCGTTCCCACCGATGCTGCTGCGTAGCACGCATCGAAACAATTTCGAGAATGTCTCGTTTCATACATTTTTTCTCTCTGCTGCGAGTCACCGTCATTGCTTTTCTTCTGGGCAGTTGCGCCCCGATTGCGATTCCACTCACCAATCCCCCTGACACTCAAACAACAAATGTGCCCGAAATCGCCACGCTGGCCCCCACAGCGCAGCCTACTGCGTTCACCCCTACGCCGGCTCCTGAAGCCTACAACCCGCTCACGGGGCTACCCGTACAGGATCCGTCTCTGCTCCAGATCCCGGCGGTCCTTCTTTCCGTCTCTCATTTTCCTGTGGATGCTCGCCCGCAGGCGGGATTATCCTTTGCGCCATATGTTTTCGAGATCTATATCACCGAGGGAGCCACGCGCTTCCTGACAACGTTTTACGGCCAGTTCCCTGCCCCCGAAGTGCCAATCGTTGGGAATTGTGAAGTCAGAAGAGCTATATTTACGCAGTCCAACCTGATCCTCGGCAACCGCGTCTGGCTGGACTCGAACACAAACAATGTGCATGACGCATGGGAGAACGGAATCGGCGGCGTATGCGTTAATCTATATGACTTAAATGGCACGTTGCTGCAACAAACTGTAACCGATAGCAACGGCTATTACGGGTTCAACGTTGAGGCTGGAAATTACATGGTTGAGTTCGTAAAACATCCAGGAATGGAGTTTGTCCAAAAAGACGCCGGGGATGAAGAAAAAGATAGTGATGCAGATCAGATGTCGGGTCGAACGGACGCGTTCAGCATCGCGACCTCGCTCCTCTATGTAGACGCAGGCCTGATCCCGGTTGCCGTTCCTGCACCTGCTTTCCAGCCGGCTCCCGCCAAAGTGGGCCCTGTGCGCTCCGGCCGCCTCGTCTATCGACACATCGGCGCTTTCTTCCCAGACTCATGCATGATCTATGCGGGTGCCTCGCCGGAGGTGCTGCAATATCTGCCCAAGTGCGCCTTTGTGGAGCATGACATTCAAGGCGGCGGGTATATGCTGGAAATCGATCAGATGGTCCAGCTCGCCTATAACAGCAAACCACCGGATCATGTCATCGATTACACGAGCAACAGCTATTCGGCGGATCCGCCTGAGGGCGGCACGGCGGCTTCGAAGCTTCATGTTTACATTGCATGGCTTAACCAATCGGCATGGGTCTACGATCCGCTTTATCAAAGCTGGTGGCGCTACGTGGATTATGCCGATCAGGGAACGCCAGGCGAGGTCCATCCTGAAATAGACAGGCTGACCGGCCGGCAATTGCACTTTGAAAATGTGATCGTACTGTTCGCTCAACATGAAGTGATCTCACCCACGAATCTCGAGATCCGCATGGAACAGGACTGGCTTGGCGACGCGTTCTTGTTCCGCGATGCAAAGATGTACAAGATCCGTTGGAGCACGGTCGCCACACAAGAGGAATTTGAAACGGGTCGCCGTAAACCGATTCGCTTCCTCTACCCCGACGACAAAACGCCCTTCCCGCTGAAGCCCGGTCATACGTGGATCATCGTGGTTACGCCGGAGACAACGGTGACAGAAAAATCAGCGGGTCAATGGTTACTGCAGTTTTTCCAGCCGCCGGGGGCACAGTAGATCCTCGTGCTGAGCGGAGTGAGGGTATATCTGCCTGAAAAGACGCAGAACAAAGATGAGTTGCCAATGAGAAACAGGGAATTAGTAATTAAAGGCTAGAGACGAGCGGCCAGAGATTTGATATAACTTCACCTATCATGCCCTGGGGCGGGACATGTTCAGTCGGCCAGAATGTTCAAAACTTATAAAGGGACTATGAAAAAGAATATCTTAATTTTTTTACTATTTACAATCATTGCTGCCTGTACAAGCAGCAATGGAAATCCTCTGAGTGAACCTACACAACGAAATATCCCTGCAACCAGCGTCGCAGCCACATCCACTCTGGTGGCGACACAGACTTCGCCCAACACCACTACACCACCGGACTCTGCCGCCGCACAACCCCTTCCATCACCTGTCACGTATGGGCCAGATAAATTCCCGGAAGGTTACAATCCTCTCACCGGACAACCCGTCTCGGACCCAGCGCGGTTGGAATATCCTGCCCTGCTCCTTTCTGTGACACATTTCCCACCGCAGTCGCGTCCGCAATACGGCTTTTTCTTTACACCGTTTGTGTATGAGTTTTACATCACCGAAGGAGCCACACGACATCTCGCGGTGGTGTATGGCGAATTTCCTGCACCCGAGATCCCGCTATATGGCGAATGCGAAGTGCGTAGCGAACCCATAGCCCAAGCCGATATCATTCTAGGCAATCGTGTCTGGCATGATGTAAACGAAAATGGTGTCCAGGAGCCGCGTGAAGAAGGGATTGGGGGGATATGCGTCAACCTGCTGGATGAGAACGGAACCAGACTGCAACAGACGACGACAGATAGCAACGGGTATTTCGGTTTTCCGGTGGAAGCAGGCACGTACAACCTCGAATTCGAACTACCATCGTGGCTGGCATTTACCGGGCCAAATCTCGGCGAGGAGAGGACAGACAGCGATGTGGATCAGGCATCCGGTCGCATAGAAGGGATCGATGTTTCCACGTCCTCGCCTCTGTTCTGGGACGCAGGCCTGGTCGTCTCGTCTGACATCACCCCAACGCCAAATCCAGAGCAGGAGCTCCCTCAGGCGGAATTTGGTCCTATCCGGTCCGGACGGGTTTTCTATCGGTATCTGGCCGGGATGTATGAGGATAGCTGCCTGATCTATGCTGGCGCCGACCCCGCGGTGCGGGCGCAGATCCCGGGGTGCGCCATGGTGACTCATACGGTCGAGAACGGAGGCGCAAGGCTGGACCTGGAACGCATGGCAAAAATCTCAGAACAAATCAAAAAGGACAACCCCGATTTTAATTACGCGAGCAACTTGTTTTCTGACAATCCGCCGGCCGGCGGCCAACCCGCGACAGAGCTTCGGGAATTTTGGGCATTTCTCAATCAATCGAAATGGACCTATGATGCGGCATCCGGTTCCTGGTGGCGATATATCGATGAATCCAATCCTGCAACGGCAGGCCAACTTCATCCTCTCATAGACCGGCTCAACGGGAGACAGGTACAGTACGAAAACGTCATTCTGGCGTTTGCCGAGCATACGGTGATCCGGCCGACGATCATCGACATCAACCTTGCGCCGGGCAACCAGGGCAAAGCCTACCACTTCCGTGACGGGCGCATGTATGAGATCAAATGGAGCACGGTCGCGACGGAATATCAACAGGAGACCGGGCGAGGCCAGCCGATCCGCTTTATCAACTCCGATGGGACGCCTACCGCCCTGAAGCCGGGAAAGACCTGGGTGATCCTGTTCAATTTAGAGTCCTATTTGGAGAATGTGGAATCAGGAATATTCCGGGCGCGCTTTGTTCCACCGTTAGGGGCAAAGATCGAGTGAGTGACCAGCCTTGCGAAGGATTTCTTCGCAAGGCTAGCTGCGTGAATCAGCCTATAATCAAGGCATGCGCCCTGTTACATCCGTATTGATTGCACTGCTCCTCACCGCGTGTTCAGCGCCAGCAACGGTTCAGCCAACCGCCACAACAGAGGCGATCCTGCCAAGCAGTACATCCACGCTGACGGCGACCGCTGTGCCATCGGCAACATCCACCCCTCAGCCGCGTCTCACGCCGGTTGCCTATGGACCGGAAGCAGAGGATTTCCCTTCCAGCATCAATCCGCTGACGGGGCGGGAGGTCTCGGACCCTTCCCTGCTGAAGTTTCCGGCAGTGCTGGTTTCGATCAGCAATATGCCCGTCACAGCGCGCCCGCAGGCGGGACCTGGCTTCGCGCCGTGGGTCTACGAACTTTATATCGGCGAGGGAACAACACGTTTCTTAAATGTGTTTTATGGAGATATCCCCCGCGCAATTCCAAACGTCGTTGGCGGGTGTGAAGTACGCGACGAGATCACTCGTCCGAGCAGAGATTGGATTGGCAACCGCGTCTGGCTGGATGAAAACGAGAACGGACTTCAGGATGCCTGGGAGGCGGGGGTCGGCGGTGTATGTGTCCGCTTGCTGGATGGCGCGAGCCGTGAAGTGATCACCGAGACGACGACAGACTCCAACGGGTATTATGCGCTCGATCGAGTGGATGCTGCAACAATCCTTCAGTTTGTCAAACCAGATTCATATCGATTCACGCAATCTAATATCGGCGATGATGATCGCGATAGCGATGCTGACCTAAATGGTGAAACGATCGTTTTCCAAGCGGATTCCACCGCTGCGTTCTGGGATGCGGGGCTGGTTCTGACGGAAGCGCCTGTACCGGAGCCGACACCGGTTGTCACAGGCACGCCACCAGGTTGGTACATCCCCTCCGAGCCGTATGTGGGCCCCATTCGCTCCGGGCGGCTCACCTACAACCAGATCGGTCACACGTTTCCGAACAGCTGTCTTGTCTACTCCGGCGCCGCGTGGGATATCGGCGAAATGCTCGATGCGTGTGAGGTCATCCCCGGCGTAGACAGAACGACTCCCAACAGCTCCCTACTAACCGTGGCACGTTTGCGCGTGCTTACCGAACAAAACCTAAACCCCAGGCAGCCCGTCAATTATTCAGGGAATTTATTTTCAGATACAGTACCCGATGGCGGTCTACCTGCGAGCGCGATACATGTCTTTTATCACTCGTATACTCAATCGGCATGGCAGTATGATCCTGTATCCCAGACTTATCTTCGTTGGACCGATCTGGCCGATGGCACCGGAACACTCATCCCTGCGACCGACCGGTTGACCGAAAGACAGATGGCATTCGAAAACGTGATCGTCGTGTTTGCCGAGCACAACCGCTACCGGCATAACCAGCTCGACATCGACTTCCGGCATGGGCAGAAAAATCACGCCTATCTCTTCCGTGACGGACAGGCGTTCAAAATCCGCTGGTCCACCGAAAACCGCGAATGGGAAAAAACAACTGGACTTCTGCGTCCCATGCACTTTATGGACGCGCAAGGGGACCTCGTGCCGCTTCGCCCCGGCCGAACATGGATCCACATTATCACGCCGTTTTCTGCCGTGACCGATCAGGGCAATGGAAACTGGCTGGTGCAATTCGTCCAGCCATATGATCCAGTAGATACACCTGTGCCAGAGTAGCGACAACGGTGGTTGAGTAGCCCCGAAGGCTCGTGGAGGGGCGTATCGAAACCACACATAATTAGTAAGTAGAGATTGGAGATTCCATGCACCGCTATCCTGCCTCGCTGAAGACACTGTTCGAGAAAAATGCCAATCCTGACCAGGCTGGACCAATGAAGAAATACATGCGCGACCAGTTCGAGTATCTGGGAATCAAGTCCCCGCAATTTAAGGAACTGATGAAGGAATTCATTGCTGCAAATGGATTACCACCGGTCAAAGATCTGGATGTTATCCTACGCGACCTGTGGTCACTCCCGCAGCGGGAATTTCAATACGCGGCGAACGGTTTTTTGGGTAAATCCGAAAAAGAACTCCCTGCCAAATTCATCAAGACCATCGAATATATGCTTGTCACCAAATCCTGGTGGGACACGGTAGACACCATCTCAGGCGGAGCACTGGGAGTCCATTTCAAGAGATATCCTGATGTCCGTGAAAAATATCTCGTCAAATGGCGCGCCTCCGACAACTTCTGGCTGCGGCGCGCGGCCATCCTTTTTCAGCTTAACTATAAAAAAGAAACAGACTTCAAGCTCCTCACCGATATCATCTGCGAAAACCTGGGCTCGAAGGAATTCTTTATCAACAAAGCCATCGGCTGGTCACTCAGGCAATACGCACGGATTGACCCCAAAGCCGTGAAGGAATTTGTCAATTCCACGCCACTCCATCCCTTGAGTCGACGTGAGGCAATGAAACATATCGAAGATTGAGTGGACAGAAAACATAAACAAAGCCAATGGTAAGTCCCATTGGCTTTATAATTTATTCAGGTAATTCGCTAAAGGAGGAACGATGGAAAAGGAAAACGAGGCAGTGATCCTTTCCGCGGCGCGTACGCCGATTGGGAAGTTTCAGGGCACGCTCAGCAGCGTGCCCGCTACACAACTGGGGGCTATTGCGGTCAAAGCTGCGGTCGAGCGGGCCGGGATCAATCCCGAAGAAATCGAAGAAGTGATCATGGGAAATGTCGTGCAGGCCGGAGAAGGGCAGGCACCCGCGCGCCAATCGGGCATTCTTGGCGGCATTCCGGTTACGGTCAGCGCGAGCACGGTGAACAAGGTTTGTGGCTCCGGCTTGAAAGCTGCGATGTTTGCCTCCCAGGCCGTCCGCGCGGGAGATGCGGATCTCTTCGTGGCGGGCGGGTTCGAGTCGATGAGCCGCGTGCCGTATCTGGTTTCGGGTCGTTCGGGCGAGCTGAAGTTTGGCAATCAGGCCCTGACCGACGCCCTGCTCTACGACGGTCTCTGGGACCCGTTTGAAAACTGGGGAATGGGTAACGCGGCAGAATTCATCGCGGATGAATACGAGGTCACGCGCGAAGCGATGGACCAGTATGCGCTCCGTTCTCACCAGAGGGCTGTTGAGGCGCAGGAAAAAGGTCGCTTCGAAGAGGAGATCGTCCCCGTGGAAATCCCCGGGCGTAGAGGCGATGTGACCATGGTGGAACGCGACGAGGGGCCGCGCAAAGATACATCGCTCGAAGCACTCGCGAAGCTGAAGCCTGCCTTCAAAGAAGGAGGCAAGGTCACACCCGGAAATTCCTCTCCCATGAACGATGGCGGCGCGGCGGTTGTGATTTCCTCGCGCGGCTATGCAGAGAAAAACAATCTCAAACCCATGGCAAAGATTGTTGGTTACGCGCAATCTGCTGTCGAGCCAAAATATTTGTTCGCGGCGCCTGCCTACGCGATCCCCAAGCTGCTCAAGAAAATCGGCTGGACTCTCAACGACGTTGACCTAATCGAGCTCAACGAAGCTTTTGCTGCCCAGGTGCTGGCCGATGGTTATGCCCTCGCCGACCAGGGTTGGGACTGGGATAAGGTCAACGTGAACGGCGGCGCGATCGCGCTGGGGCATCCTCTCGGTGCGAGCGGCGCGCGTACTCTGACAACCTTGCTCCACGCGTTGAAAGACCGCGATCTAAAACGCGGCATTGTATCGTTGTGCCTCGGCGGCGGTGAAGCAGTAGCGATGGCTGTTGAGATGGAGTAATTCGTAAGTAGTAATTGGTAATTCGTAATTGGAGATTGCGCATGGCGAAGGTGCCGGGTGTGGGTGGTGTGTTCTTTAAGTCGCCTGATCCGAAAAGGCTTTATGACTGGTATGCCAGATGGCTGGGCATGGAGTTTGAAGACTGGGGCACCGCGTTCTATCCGAAGACCATGCCTGCCAATGGGCAGACCGTCTGGAGCGCTTTCGATGCGCAGACAAATTACTCTGCCCCCGCGGAAAAGAGTTCATGTTCAATCTGATTGTCGACGATTTGGAGGAAGCCTTGAACCAGGTACAGGAAGGTGAGGCAGTAATTATTGGGAATATCGAAAAACCAGAGTATGGATCTTTCGGCTGGTTTATGGACCCGGATGGGAACAAAGTCGAATTCTGGGAGCCAACAAAGTAAAGAGGCATTATGGATCAAGCAGAGCGCAATGAGAAGATCGAACTCTATGGACGCGGCTATGATTTCTTAACCGCCGCGTTAGCCGACATCCCAAAAGAAGCCTGGCTGTTTAAACCCGAACCCAAAGAGTGGAGTGTTTACGAGGTGTTGATCCACCTGGCGGATTCGGAATCCAACGCAGCGCTGCGGGCGCGGAAATTGATCGTCGAACCCGGTGGCACTGTCATGGGATACGATCAAGATAAATGGACAACTGAATTGAATTATCACGATCAAGACTATGAAGATGCATTAGAAATCGTGCGACTGGTGCGAAAGACAACCTATGCCCTGCTCAAGAAACAACCGGATGAGGTCTTCGAGCATGCCGTGAAGCATCCAGAATATGAAGAGCCGTATACATTCGAGCAGTGGCTTGACATTTACTCAGCGCATATTCCGGGCCATATCGAGCAGATCAGGAACAACTATAAACTCTGGCGAGATACGCAGGGATAAGAGATAAAGTAGACAGGTACACAAGTAGACACGTATACATGTGTACCTGTTTACCTGCTTATTTCCTCAAGGAGACAACATGACCATCAAACACATTTTCGTCGTCGGTGCGGGCACAATGGGCAACGGCATCGCCCAGGTCGCGGCTACCTCGGGTTACCAGGTCACCTGCATGGACGTCATGCCCGCCGCGCTGGAAAAAGCCCGGGCCGCGATCGCCAAATCCACGGCGAAGCTTCTTGAAAAAGGTACCCTCACGCAGGAGCAAAAAGAGTCAGCGAACAAGATCGACTATGTTAGCGATATGAGCACTATGGCGGACGCAGACTTCGTCATCGAAGCCGCGACGGAAAACCCCGAGCTAAAGTTCAAGATTTTCAGAGATATGGATGCGGCGGCGTCTGAGGATGTGATTTTGGCCAGTAATACGTCGTCCATCTCGATCACAAAAATCGCTGCCGTCACAAAGCGACCCGGGAAAGTCATTGGCATGCACTTTATGAATCCGGTGCCGCTGATGAAGCTGGTGGAGGTGATCAAAGGGCTCGCCACGAGTGAGGAAACACTTCAAACCACGTTGACGATGTGTAAAGTGATGGGAAAGGAACCCGTGGAGGCCAACGATGCTCCAGGGTTTATTTCTAATCGGATTCTGTGCCCGATGATCAACGAAGCGATTTTTACCCTGCAGGAAAGTGTTGGCACACCGGAAGCGATCGACACGGTCATGAAACTGGGGATGAACCACCCCATGGGTCCGCTGGCGCTGGCCGATCTTATCGGCTTGGATGTGGTGTTGTTCATCATGGAAGTGCTGCAGCGCGATCTCGGCGAAGACAAATACCGCCCGGCCCCATTGCTGAGGAAGATGGTGGATGCGGGGTATCTGGGGAGAAAGAGTGGAAGAGGATTTTATCAGTATTCGTAAGGCGGGTTTCGCAAAGCCACCCGCCTAGTGTGGTGTATCAAGTACTTGTCAGGCTAAAAGCCTGACCTACGGGCAATCAAACATTAACTTATTTGACAGCACGTACAAACCCAATTACCAAGACTTTTTCATTGAGCAATGTGATCTGATCAAATCCGGCATTCGTCATCAGAAATCGTAAGTCTTCAATCCCCTTTTGAAGTCCATGATGCCTCGTAAAGGCAATAAACAAATGATTGAGAAACGATCCTGTTGGGCGCATGAAGTCGGCAATCAGCAGCCGCCCGCCTGGTTTGAGGACGCGGTAAATCTCGGCGAGGCCGCGTGCTTTCAGATCCTCTGGCAGGTGATGCATCATCAGGCTCGAGGTGACCACATCAATACTAGCGTCGGGGAATGGCAGAGCTTCGATCACACCCACACGGAAATCAATGTCAAGTCTCTTACGGGCAGCTTTCTGCCGCGCCACGTTGATCATTTCCGGCGCCGGGTCAATACCGTAGACGTTACCGTTTTTTGCACACATTTTCGCGCGCAGAGTAACTTCCCCCGTGCCGCAACCGACATCCAGAACACTATCACCCGGCTTGATCAACGCCAAGTCCGCGGTCACTTTGCGGAGACGGCCCGCCTGGCCGAGCGTCATCACATTTGTAACCAGGTCATAATAAGGCGCCCAGCGGATCAGGTTGCCTCCGGTCTCAGCAGGTTGTTCCACAGAATGAAAATGGTGTGTCATGTTCGATCTCCTTTTCTGCCTCATTCTATGAGGCTGGATTGGCATAATCAACCATCACACCGGGTAGAATGTCCATTAATGGACAAAACTGCCAATATGTGCAGAAACCAGGAGAGTTGCCATGAACACGAAACACGATCGCCGCAGCCAGCGTACGCGCCATTTACTGAGTGCAGCATTGGTGGAATTGATCCGGGAAAAGGACTACAGTGCGATCACAGTCAGTGACCTCATCGAGCGCGCAAACATCGGGCGTTCCACGTTCTATTCCCACTATCGCGACAAAGATGACCTGTTCGTTGGAGAGCTGGACCGCGTGATCGAAGTCTTGAGCCAGCGGATTCCCGACCAGGAAGAACTCCCCTATTTTCCAAGCCTCGGACTTTTCCGTCACGTCGGACAAGAATACGAGCTCTACAAAGCGCTCACCTGGACGCCGGGCATCGATATCCTGATCAAGCATTTGCAGAAATCGTTGACTCAGCGAATCGAACGAGGGCTGCAGAACACCCATCGTGAATATGAAATCCCCATCTCAGTCATTGCAAACTTTATCGCCGGCAGCTTCCTCACATTGCTCAAATGGTGGCTTGAAAATAAGATGATCTATTCCGCTGAGCAAATGGATGAAATCTTCAGGAACTTAACCCTCACAGGACTCGAAACACCATAAAAAAACCTCGAGGCGAAAATGAATATGGTTCGGTGATTGCATGTTCCTAACGGCCGGCCCTTCCTGTCAAATGCAGTATTTCCTCCCGCCTGGGGCTCGGACGTGAAGCATTCCTTCCTCTCCTGCGTCCCGGCTCGACAGAATCCATATCTCTGGGCGGGAAATAAGGATTCCACTTTTGCCCCGGCTCGATCGCAGCCAAACCTGACAGCGGGAAGTAGATGTCTGACCTGGCGATCAAGGGCACCGGACAATGCTGTGCGATACCGTTCTTCTTGAATTGAGGGAAAGGATTCACAGCGAAACCGTGTTTGAAGCTCTCGGTTTTAAGTCCGGGGGGATTGCTCTGCTCATCAAAGACTTTGATTTCGTATTCGTGAGCTATTCTTTTGTTCCGTATCGTTGTGGCGTAAAAGACTCGCGGATCCCTCTCCGGGTCGATCGTTTCCACGGGCGGTGGCGGTTTATTCCCGTCGAAATGTTCCACCTTCAACATCCACCGCCTCTCGTTGCCTTTTTGGAAAAGAACCGGCGTACCCGCCAGGCTTGCCCCGCCGCACACGAGAGTATAGATCTTGGGATCTTCCATCCCCTCATTAGTATCCAACACGTAATTGCGGAACTTATCCAACCCGTGGAGATTGGTGAACGCCGTGGTCGTGGCACCCACGCTGGTCCAGCGGTTGGCGAGCCAACGATATTCTTCCTTTGTCAGATCCTGATGGTAGCGTCCATAATATATTTTGCAACACAGGTCGAACCAGAAGAATTGCCACTCCCGGGTGAGCCTGGTGTAATGACCGTTGCGATGATCATCGATGTCTCCGCAGCGGAACACACCCGGCATCTCAGGACGCTTGATGTTAAACCCGGGAATTTCCCAATCCCATTTCAACCTGTATTCAGGCTGGGAGATGGAACCAAAGGCGACAAGGTGGCTACGGGCCGTTTTTTTTTAACGTCTCTCGCTCGAATTTCCTCGAGCTTCGCAAGGACCCGCGACGCGATCCTTGGCCGAATCAAATTGGCGATCTTCACTGCTGCCCGGGGACCTTCCAGTGTGTTCGCTTCGACGGGTATGGAAAGACCGGCCAGGAATTTTTCAACGGCTGTCTGGCGCAAATGAGGTGTGACCGGGAAGTTCCTGAGCCTGCACTTTCCATCGGAACCCACGATCAAGATGCCGACATCGCGCAAAAGCGCCGCAAGCTCTTGCGCGAGGCCCAGATCACCGGGCGCTTCTTCCTGCAGGAGAGTGATGAGATGAGGCGGAAGCTTGCCTTCTTTGATCCCCAGCTCCTTGCACACCATCGCCTCCAGCGCATCTACCGGTTGTGAGATCCCGCTTTGAAGATCAGGCACCAGCCGGCGGATCTCTTCCTTGCTCCAGCCAGACCCGGCTGAAGCGAGCAGCGCAGGGATCAAATGGCGCGGTCGGCCATTCTGGATCCTTTTGGCGATCTCGGCCAGCATTCGTTTTTCTGGCCATCGTTGGCGAATATGATTCTTTTTGAGCTTACCGCCTTGCTTGCCCTGATTTGCCTCGATTGTCGGAATGAGAGGCGCCTCATCCACAAACTGCGGTTGGACATCCCGACTGACCCACAGTCCATCCCACATGCCCGTGCCAGTCATAGACTCGGTGAATTCGAGATAGGAATACTCTTCCATCGCGTTGGTGAAGGGGTTGTAGAGCGTGACCCAGCCTCCATTGCCTCCGAAATGTCGGTAGAGATAATGCCTTCCTACCGGCTCGAGCTTTTCCACCACCACCCAGTGCCCGACGGCATTTGGTCCGCGTACCAATTTGCCTGTGATCTTATGGATCCCGACACCTGCTATGAGAAAATGGGTCTTGAGCTTTTCCTTTATTCTGCCCGGCGAGGGAAGATAAAGGCGTCTGGACGTATTGGTGGCCGGAGCCGTCAACCCGGCGCCAAACGTCATGTAATCGGTCTTAGCATACCCGTACGCCCGCAGGATACTGGTCAAGACGGCGGTTCCTGTGGGTTGGTTCTTACCCACATAGTGGTCATAAAATTTGGGCTGGACCGTTCCCCAATAGCCGAGCAAGGTTTCCATAGAAAAGGCTTTGGAAGTAGCCTGATCCTTCCTTAAATAGCCATACGCTCGCAAAAGCGTGACCAGATCTTCCAGGCTCGCATCTTGCTTTTTCTTCCAATGCAGGAGGGTGCGGTTAAAGGATTTTGTCAGGATGTAGGCAACCGAAAACTCGCCACACAACTGGGTCTTCTTTTGGCCGCCGATCATCATGTATTGCGCGGCACCTGGCGCAGGCGGCGCATCCAGGTGAACCTCAGGCTTTACGGCCCGAGGTTTGATATGGAGATCGAGTGTCCTCGAGGGATGACTGATTTTTCTTGGGACCCACAGCCCCGTGGGCTTGGTGACCATGCACGAGTCGAGGAACTCGTTGAAGGAGTACGTCTCGCGCTTGTTGTGGAAGGGATTGTAGATTTCCACGCGTTTGCCGTTATGGACGATCTTATCCACCACGATCCAGTGGTTGCGCTCATCTATCTTTGACCCTCGATCGATCGGCAGCAGCTCACCGGAGCTGCCTATGCGGCATTTGACCAGGGCGATCAGATAATGAGTCCTAAGCTTGCTCTTCAGATGCTCGAGATGAAAAACGATTTCGACGCTTGGGGGGATCTGGCCCGGTGCAGTGGGAAAGAAATCAAGGATCTCATCGGATGTATAGCCGTTTTCCACCAGCATATTCCGCAGATGAGCAGCCTTTGTCGGATTAATAAGTGTGTTTTTGCTGTACAGAGACGGGCCCTTTGCTGCCGCGTCTTTCCACTTTTGGATCACCGTCTCGATGTTCGCTTTCGGATCGATGTCATTTTTAACGGTAAAGGCCACGCAGAGCTCACCGCATAAGTTGTACAGGATCCTGCGATTCATGTTTTCAATCTTGTCGAGATACATGAATTGCGCCGCGTCGTCAGTTCTCTCTGTCGGGTTAGGGATAACCACCTCGCCCGCTGGGAAATCCTCAATGTAGTCATCCAAATAAATCTGGTTCACCCAACCGGTTCCCCCATCGTACAGGATCTCTGCCCACGAATCGTCGCTCCCGGCCACGCGGATGTTTTGGCGCCTCACGGTCACAATCTCACCCGCTTTGAGCGTACCTTTTGAAACCGGACTATTGGCCGTAAGGACGGGAACGCGGCTTGCGAAACACCATTTTCGGGTCTCAGGGACGGAGCCAACCGGCGAGGCTTCCTCAGCAGGGAATGGAAGCTTTGGGAATATTTCCGCAGGGGACGATGAATGACGGGAGAAGCGTACCTTTCCCTTACCGCCCTGTTTGTGCTGATTCACCTTTTTCTGGTTCTGATTCTTGGACGCCATTGAACATCTCCTCTACCCTTAGCACACAAACCTTGAGAGTCAACGCAGAAATCGGATAAGTTTTATCCTGATCGGAACTTTGGTATTGTATCACTTAAACCACAAGAGCGACTTGAAAGTCGCTCTTGTGGTTTGCACTCCGTTACATGAAAGCAGCTTCAGGTCTGAATTCCTGGCTACAACGGCAACCAGACCCCAAGCCCTTTCTCTAGCGCCTGTCGATAAATTGCGGGGGCGACCGCCATATCGTCCATGGCCAGGCCGAGGTTGATCGCCAGTGTCCGTTCTTTCTCATCGACGCGACCGAGTTTGAGCCCGGCCACCAGCTCGCCAAGGTCCGCGTACGGCTCGGGGGTCTGCTGGAAGTAACCAACCGATTTGTAATATTGGAACTGGGCATGGTCGTCGGTGCTGATGCGGTCCATTTGTGCAAGCGCCTCCCCGGTCCAGTACGAATCGAAGTCTACGGCGGAGCCATAGGCGCCCGGGCAGAGCCAGTCCTTTTCGATTGTGGGCGTCGGGTGTTTTAAGATGGGCCCCGAAGTTACAACAAGGTCAGATTCCACCACCGCTTGTTTCGGCTCTTTCACGCCGATCATCTCTAAACCAAAGCGTTCTGTCATATCGGCGACAAATCGTTCCTGCACTTCGGGGATGACATCATAGGCATAGACTCGCTTGATCGGGAAGAGACAGGCCAGAGCTTCGAGGTTCGTCCGTCCCTGCACGCCACAGGCCAGGATGCCCACCGTTTCTGAATCCGGCCGGGCCAGGTATTTGGCAGAGAGCGCGGAAGCGGCTCCGGTGCGCATGGCCGTGATCCAGGCGCAATCCATGACGGCATAGGGAATGCCAGTTTCCACATCGTTCAGGATCATCAAGCCGGTGATGTAGGGAAGCCCGCGCTTGAAATTCTCCGGGTACCCGCTCACCCATTTGATGCCGGCCGACCGCATGGAGGGAATATAAGCTGGCATGGCATGAATGAACGCATCGGGCATCGTATGGATGCCAGGCTTGGGCGGCATCTCGACCCGGCCATTTCCCTTTTCAAGGAATGCCTGTTCCAGCAGATCGATAATCTCCTTCATTGATAAGTTGACGGTTTCGACATCGGCGCGCGACAGGTAAAGAAGTTTGTGTTCAGTCATGGGAGGCTCCTTGTCCAAAAATATAACTGTTATGCCAATGATACAATACCGCCTGTCACAATAAAATATGATAATGCTCACATCCGCGCGCATGGAGGCAGTAACGACACATTAATTTTAGAGATAAGAGGAAACACCTGAATGGAGAAGATCAAACAAGTTAAACCAGAAGATTTAGTGGGGCCACTTCATTCCAGTTCGATCATCAAACGTCACCCGAAGAATCCCATATTTACATCCAAAGATGTGCCTTATCCGTCTGTGATTGCATACAACGCCGGGGTGGTGAAGTACCAGGGGCAGTATCTGATGGTCTTCCGTAACGATTACAACTGGAACGAGGTAGAACAAAAGGCGATTGGCTTTCAAATCGGCGTTGCATACAGTGACGATGGAATCAGCAACTGGCGTGTCCATCCCAAACCGATCCTCGAGTTTCAGGGGGGAGTTGGAGACGTAGTATTGGGTAGTCTTGATCCGCGCGTGACCATTTTAGATGGTCGCATTTATATTACCTATACGATGTACACGAAGCATGGCTACCGCGGCACGATTGCTGTCACCGACGATTTTGAGAACATTGAGATTTTGAGCAGTGTGGTTCCGGATAACCGAAATATCGTTCTGTACCCAGAACGAATCAACGACCGCTATATCCGTCTCGAGCGACCGTTCCCGATCGACAGCCGCAGCCAGCGACTGTATGACATCTGGATCAGCGAGTCACCTGATCTGGTCTACTGGGGAAAATCGCAATCGCTGCTTTGCGTGGAGGATATCCCGTATGCCAACGAGCGGCTTGGCGCTGGAACGCCGCCCGTCCGCACCGAGCATGGCTGGCTCTCCATCTTCCACGCAGTGGATATCGATCCGAGCCGCGGCAAGAATGGCTGGGAGGATCGATGGCCCAAGCGGTACACTGCAGGTGTTATGTTACAGGATCTGGAAGACCCACGCAAGTTGATTGCGTATTCGAAGGAACCGTTGATCGTGCCGGAGCCGGAATTTCTCTATGAAACGGCAGAGGGGTTCCGTACCAATGTGATCTTCCCTGGCGGATTGATCATCGAGGACAACGGTGAAGTCAGGATCTATTATGGTGCGGCGGATACAGTGCAGTGCCTGGCAACGACGACATTAGATGAGCTCATCGATTTCTGCTTGTCGTTCAAGTAACTGAGTTTCCACGAGCCTTGCGAAGGTTGTTCCTGGCAAACTTACGGGATGGTGGTCACAAACCTTCGCAAGGCTGATCAGATTACCTAAAGTGTCATCGCGCAGCCATCCGCGCGGGGATCGCTTCCCCCGGCCAGAACGCCTGTCTCCGCATCTCGAAGGATCACCTGTCCCCTGCCAAAGAGCGAGCGGTCATAGCCGCTGACGGTGTAGACGGGGTGCCCCATCTTTTCCAACTCCGAAACCACATTGGCAGAAATGCCTTCTTCGAGCGCGACGCGCCCACCGGACTCTTCCACGTCAATACAGAAGCGCGGCTGGTCCAGCGCTGACTGCGGGTCGAGTCCATCGTCCACGAGCGCGGAGAGGACCTGCACATGTCCCTGCGGCTGCATGAAGCCGCCCATGACTCCGTAAGAAGCATAGAGCGACTCGCCCTCACTCTCACTCCTATCCCCTCCCCCCTGAAATGAATACGGCTTAGTTACCATTGCAGGGATTATTGTGTGATATGGTCTTTTACGCGGCTCGAGCGCATTGGGATGATTCAGCTCCAGACTGAAGTTATGTCCGCGGTTTTGCAGCGTAAAGCCAAAGCCTTTCGGTACGATGCCCGTCCCAAAGCCCCAGTAGTTGCTGTTGATGAACGAACAGGCGTTGCCAGATCGATCGACCACACTTAGATAGACTGTTCCTGAAGAGGTAACCGGCGTCCCATGTTTTTGATCAATGGTGGCGCGGTTGCTGTCAATCAATCTACGGCGTTCGCTGGCGTATTCTTTTGATAACAATGCGTCGACAGGCACATCCGAAAACGCAGGGTCGGCCACATACCAGCGAGCATCCGCGAAGGCCAGACGCATGGCTTCGATCATGAGATGTAGCCGTTCCGCGGAAAGTGATGGGAGTGATGGCAGGTCGAAGCCTTCTAGAATATTCAATGCGATTAGGGCTGTGATGCCCTGTCCATTGGGCGGACATTCATACACGCGCAAGCCTCGATAGGTGACAGAGATTGGCTCCTCCCACGTGGATTCATGAGAGGCGAGATCATCCATAGACATCACCCCACCCGCCCCTTTGATCACCTTGACAATGGCCTCCGCAATTTCCCCTTGATAAAACGCCGCGCGGCCCTTTTGAGCAACAAGCTCGAAGGTACGCGCCAGATTCGGGTTGCGAAAGATCTCACCCGGTTTGGGACCGCGACCATCGATGGTTAATTCATGTCCGTTCGGCGCGGACCTCAATTGATTGTGCGCGCCGCGCTGCCACGAGTAGGAGGTGATTGGCGCAACAGGGAACCCCTCGCGGGCAAGCCGAATCGCGGGCGCAAGGATCTCACCCATCGAGAGCGAGCCATGCCTTTCGATGAGGTCGAACCATCCGGCACATGCGCCCGGGACAGTCACCGTATGCGCATGAAATGGAGGTAGCTCACTGGAGAAACCATCCTTCTTCAGCTGGTCGATTGAGAGCGCAGCGGGCGCTCGACCCGAGCCATTCAACGCGGTGACCTGTCTGGTCTCCGCCGAATAGTACAATGCAAACATATCCCCGCCAATTCCCGTTGAGGTGGGCTCAGTCACATTCAGAGCCGCGCCTGCAGCGACTGCAGCGTCCGCGGCGTTCCCACCTTTGGCGAGGATTTCAAGCCCGGCCGCCGTCGCCAGTGGCTGCGACGTTGCTACAATACCATTGCGGCTGTAAACAGAGGAACGGCGAGAGCCGAAGGAAAGGGTATCCATGAATTTGCCTCTTATGAAAGAATTTTCCGTAGATTGTAGCAAACACTTTGAAAATCCAAAATGGTTCTGATTATTCTTAAAAAATCCCTCTTAAGAGTTGAATATCGCGGACATTTTCCTTGACAAAAATTAAGTAGTATTTATAATATTTAAAATTTTCTCGCGATTCCTTCAAAATATTTAAGGTAATATAAATAAAATCGAGGTCAAATGCAAAACTCATCTCCCTCTACATCCTGGGCTCCTCGCTTTTTTACTATATGGTCGGGTCAAGCCATCTCGTTGTTTGGTTCCGCTCTCGTGCAATTCGCACTGATCTGGTGGCTAACCCAGGAAAGCGGTTCCGCAACTGTGCTGGCCATCGCTACGCTCGTGGGCATGCTGCCGCAGATCGTGATCGGCCCGTTTGCGGGTGCGCTCGTAGACCGCTGGAATCGCCGTGTCATTATCATCGCGGCCGATGCAACAATCGCCGCCTTTTCCCTGCTGCTTGCCTATCTGTTTGCAACTGGCAAGGTGGAGATCTGGCACATTTACGTCATTATGGCAGTGCGTGCACTTGGCGGCGCATTCCACTTCCCCGCCATGTCCGCCTCCACCCCACTGATGGTGCCTGGAGAACAGTTGACACGCGTTAACGGTCTTAACCAGGCTTTGTCGGGAGTCAACAGTCTTGTTGCGCCTCCGGTGGGGGCATTGCTTCTTAGCATCCTCCCCACCCAGGGAATATTATTGATTGATGTTGGCACGGCACTTCTGGCGATCCTGCCGCTCTTCTTCCTTTCCATTCCCCAACCCCAGAGACACGAGGAGCATCTCGAGTCGAAGCCGAATCTCCTCAAGGATGTGCGGAACGGGCTGTCCTACATCCGTACGATCCCGGGGTTTACAGCCATTATTTTCATGGCTCTCTTCCTAAATTTCCTGCTCGTTCCCACCGGGGCCCTGGTTCCCCTGCTGATCACCAAGCATTTCGAGAAAGGCGCCATCGAGCTCGGGCTGATGGAATCTGCCATGGGAGTGGGCATCATTGCCGGCGGAATCATCCTCAGTATCTGGGGCGGCTTTAAGAAAAAGATCGTCACATCCTTAATCGGTATTATAGGTCTGGGGGTCGGTGTCATGCTGGTCGGGCTGGCCCCTGCGAATCTCTTCCTGCTGGCGATCATTGGTAACGTCACTTTAGGGTTCATGTTGCCCGTTGCGAACGGACCCGTTTTCGCCATGATGCAAGCCATCGTCCGCCCGGATATGCAGGGACGGGTCATGTCCCTGATAAATAGCGGCGCCACGGCGATCTCACCGTTAGGGCTGCTGCTCGCCGGGCCGTTCTCAGACTGGCTCGGCATTCGCGTCTGGTTCTGGGCGGGAGGCATGCTCTGCGCGATGATCGCACTGGCAGCATTCTTCGTGCCAGTCATCATGAACGTGGAGAATCATGAGGAAGGAACGCCTGTCCCCATTTCCGAACCAGCTTAGAAATGAGAACAAAAACTGCCCATTCTAAGGATGGGCAGTTTTTGTTACACGCAAATTCAATCGCGGTCGCCGTCCCCACCACCCTCATGTTCCTGGCCGGTGGGATGGCATTCCATGCAATTCTGAAAATCGCTGATGCCCTCTTCGAGATGCTCCGAACGCACCTCGGCTTCCGTGTGCTCGTGACAGCCGTAACAAGTATAAGTTGTGAAACTGGACGGATGGCAGGTTGCACAGGTCGTTCCACCACCGTGATTGAGCGGGAAGGCATGCTGACCATTGAATGCAGCGGGGCTCCATGCCGTGGTGCTGTGACATACCGCACAGTCTGTGCCAAACTGACCAGCATGAAAAGCTGGCTCCTCATGACAGGCCACGCAGGCGGTCGACAGCCCGGCAAATTGACCCGATGAATGGCAGCTCTCACACGCTACCCCTGTATGCGCGCCCGTTAGCGGGAATCGGCTGAGATTGTGATCGAATGTTGCCGGGGTCCAGCCTTCTGCTGTATGACATTGGCTGCAATCAAAACCAAAGTGGCCCTCATGCGGCTCATCGTTATGATGGCAGGAATAGCAATCCTGCGGCGTCACCGAGAAGTCGCCCAACCCTCGCGCGTTGACATGACACTGAACACAGGCCAGGCCCACGTGCTTCCGGGTTAATTGGAACGAAAAAACATTGTGATCAAAATTCTCATCAAAGCGATCCACGCCATCATGACAATCGAGACAGGCCGAGCCAAATGACAACGTGTGCGCGGTCATAAATGCCGGGTCGGTTTGACGGTGGCAGCTATCACAAGTTTCCAGAGCAAATGTAGATACATCGTCCTGATGACAGTCCTCACATTGGAACGGCTCCCGCGCCGCCGAACGTTGGTGCGCGTTTAACGAGAATCCCACCACCTCGTGTGGAAAGGCCGATAGGTCCTCCATCAGGGTAAGCGGCGCGTCGACCCCGCGGTGCTCGGGGTGACAGTGACGGCAGCCCAATCTCGGATCGTTGTGGAAGAACGTGCCGTGCAATGTGGCGACATCGCGCATCTGCCCGGCAATGTCTGTGTGACAGCTGGTGCAGCGGTCTGCCATGGTGGCCGATTCCCAGGGTGCGGTGTGACAGGCTTTGCATTCTCCACCTGTCTCGGCGTGAGATGTGACGCCTCCCAATACATGATCTCCCTGTGTGCTCAAGGGACCAGGGTTATATATCAGGCCGCCGCGCGCATAAGCAAAGCCTGCGATGAAAAGCGCCGTGATCACTGCCGCCAAAGTCCCTGTGCCAGATAAGCAGCCAAGACGATTCGTTCGCATGTTCGCTTTACTTCAAGAACGTGGCGTAATACAACGCCGCGCCAATGTGAACAAAAGCAGAAATGAACAGCACCATCCCAATCGGGATGTGGATCGTATGCCAGAGCGCCAGCAACCGGCGCGCTTGCTTGAGAGTTTCCTGCGAGAGTGTGCCCTCGATTTCCAATCCATCCAGGGTGCGCGGGATGCGGGTGAAGATGTAGCGACCCACGAACCCACTGATGACGATAATGAAGGTAAAGAGAGTCGTGACCCCCGCGATGCCATTGAACTTCCATGAGGTATGGAGCAGCACCATATACGGCCCGACAAGGCCTGTGAAGATATGGAACTGCAGCCACGTGGACATCCTCCCCCACTTTACGCTACGACTGCGTTTTCTGAGGCTGTAAAGCGTCTCGGTCATGAGCATGAATAGGAATCCGATGATCCCCATCCCGTGACCGAACAATTCACTGGCCGGCGGAATCTCGCGTGTGAAGATCATGACCAGGCTGTAGAGCCCCGTGATCAGGATCATGGCAATAAATGCGAACCAGAGTTCTCTGTTCCCACGCAACATATAGATGACTGAAGATGAATCCTTTCGCGTAAATTCGCAACTGAACCTTATCTGTGTCTAGCCCAATACTCCGCAACAATGTCGCCGATCTTTGCATCTGGCATCAGCAACTCGTCTCGAATCATAGAGATGTCCATCTTCTCAGAAATGATTTTTTCGAGCGGCAAGGAAAGCTTCTGGTCGCCCATTACGATGGCGCCCAGCAGGGTTTTCTCACCAACCAGCAAGCGCAGGCGGTTCACTTCGAAGCCTGTCTGCGCCACCATCGAATCAGGCAGCTGCCGCCACGTCTCACTGTCGCCGCGTGCGATACCAACGAGGTCGTCATCACGACCGCGCCCTACTGTCCCGATGATCGTAGTCGTGAGTCCTGCCAGTCGTGTTACGTTGAACGGCGGGGCCTTGATATACGCAGTTTTCCTGCCAGCCATATTCAAACCGGCCGTGTATCCCTGCTGGCGCGCGGGTGTCCACAAACTGTCAAGAATGGATCGACCGCTCAGCGGATCGTAGGCCTGCGCCACATCCCCCGCAGCGAAGATATCCAGGTCATTCGTCTGCAATTGTTCATTCACTAAAATCCCGCGATCGATGGCCAGCCCGGCCCGCTTTGCCAGCTCGACCCGCGGGCGAATGCCGATCGCGTACGCCACCAGATCACACTTCAACATTTGCCCGCTCAGCAAGCACACACCGTTCACTTTCCCATTTCTGCCAGTGACCTCGATCGCTTCCGCATGATGATGCAGCGTTACCCCCTCTTCTCGGAGAAGATGCTCTATGATCCGAGATTCCTGCTCATCGAGCACATTACTCCAGTACCGATCGCCGCGCAGCAGATAATGGACCTTCATGCCGCGCGCACGCAGTCCTTCGGACAGTTCTAAAGCAGTGATTCCACCACCTATCACAACTGCTGTTTTGCCGCGCCGCGCGTGTTTCAGAATGAGTTTCGCATCCGACATGTGGTCGAGTTTGAGGACGCCTTCAAGGTCCGCACCTAGTACTTCCAGCGGTATAGCCTGTGCGCCGACCGCGAGGAGCAATCTATCGTAAGAAATCGCTGTTAGATTCTCTAGTTCCACACGATGTTCGGCACGCAAAATCTTCTTGACACGCCCTTTAACGTAGTGGAAATTCAGTTTTCGGAAGTCCTCGGCTGTACGAGGGAATAAGGCCTTGTCGTGCAATTCTCCGGTCAAGTAATACGCCAGCCCCGGGCGGGAATAAAATCCATATGGATCATCGCCGATCAGAGCAATCTCCCCCGTCTGGTCCACAGATCGTATTGCTTCAATCGCTGCAATCCCTGCCACACCGGAACCGATAATTACATATTTCATTCCTGCCCCCCTGCAAACAGATCTGTCTGTTCGAAGCGCAATACCCCGCGCGGGCAGCGCGCCACGCATTCCCCGCAGGTAAGGCACTGACTGTGCTTGACCGGCTCGCCGCGCCAGGCATGTGCGCGGACGTCAATGCCGATCGGACAATTATAGGAACAGATCCCACACTGTACACAGCGCGCGGGGTCCGGCACCACCTGTCCCGATGCAAGCACAGTGTGTTTCTTCACATCCCGTCTGAAAATCCCAAGAAATGCCATATGTGTAGTAGTCGGTTAACGCCCAAAAAAGTTATGGGCTAACTTTATTATAGGTATCTGAGATGAGACAAAAGTCATGAGAATGTAATGAGTTACTCCCTCCCCCAAATTCGTGGAGATATCGGAATAATGATCTGACGCTGAATACGAATTGGGGGGAGGATGTCCCGCTTTACGGGACGGGTGGGGGCAAAAAAACAGAGCTGCCTCACGGCAGCTCTGTCAGGTTCGCAAAACTTAAGCCAGGGGCCGAGTTTTACGAGAGGGGCACCACATTGGCGGCTTGCAGTCCCTTGGGGCCTTCCTCAACGGAAAACTCCACCTTCTGGTCGGCTTCTAACTTACGATAGCCGTCAGACTGAATTGCGGTGAAGTGGACAAACACATCCTCACCACCATCACGACCAATGAAGCCATAGCCTTTGGTGGCATTGAACCATTTGACGGTTCCAACGTAGCGTTCTGACATCTTACAATTCTCCTGCTGAGATTAAAATTTATGCCCGATCACCTTACGCTTTCAAAGGCGAAACGGGCATGACGCAGGCAAGATTATCATGTCTACAACGTAGTTGTCAAGACCGCGGGTCACTCCTTGTAACCTTTTTGTAAGCCGACGCATACCGGGAGACGAAGCGAACCCAGGGAGGCGACCACCGAACTTTTGGGATTCCCCTGCGGATCACGCTCCGTAAACCCTCTGGACCCTCGAATGGCTCCAGCACCATCAGCGACTGCCCCAGCTCGAAGGCCGCGTGCGCGTCGGAACCGACTGTCCCCGCCAGATTATGCTTTTCCGCAAACTCGCGCGCCTCGCGGTTGAAACGGGGAAGCAGGCAGCGCGAGTTATAGATCTCGATCGCATCCACCAGCGGCACGATCTCGAGCAGATCTGCCTCTTGCCAGCCGCGCCGGCTGTCAAACGGGTGGGAGACACTGATAAACGCGCCCTGATCCTTCAGCCGGCGGATCGTCTCCTGAGGGGTCAAGCCCGTTGGAATTTCTTCCGTTACAAATGCAGCCAGGATCTCACCCTGCGTGGTCAAGATCTCTTCCCCTACGATGACCCGCTCCGGATCCAGGGACTGCGCTTCCCGCGCGCCGGCAATTGTGTTGTGGTCGGTCACCACGACACGGTCGATCCCCTTGCGGCGGCAGGTATCCACCAGCTCGCGCGGGCTGGTGAGCGAGTCCTTCGAAGCGTTGGTATGGCAGTGGAATTCCACAGAGCAATTTGCTGACAGGATCATTGCAGACCTTTCAAAGTCAGTAGGCGTTTATAGAACATTTGTGCTATACTGAGCATACACTTGCACGCGCAAGCATTTTATCATTGGAGGTCGATTGCTCATGTCTGTCCACGAGCACTCTGGAACTGCCGCTGTTCTTAATATTGCGGCCGTTGCGGCGCGTACCCGGGCGCTCGGGCCTGGCACACGAGCAGTCGTCTGGGTCCAGGGCTGCCCATTGAATTGCCCGGGCTGTCTGGCGCCGAATTGGATACCATTCGTTCCAGCGATTCAACTCACTCCCCAACAAGTTCTACAAAGTATCGATCTGGAAAGCATCAGCGGACTTACGTTTTCCGGAGGTGAGCCCATGGAACAGGCTGCCGAACTGGCGGCACTTACACGCCTGGCTCGCAAGCAAAAGGATCTGGATCTCATTTGCTTTACGGGCTATCGCTATGAGCGTCTCCTGAAGCATCCGGCGAACCAGGGCGTGCAGGAACTGCTGGCCGAAGTGGATGTGTTGATCGATGGGCCATTCGTTCAATCTCTCAACAATTCCGTGGGACTGCGCGGTAGCTCGAACCAGAGAGTCATCCATTTGACATCCAGGCTGCAGGGGCACGATCTTGAGTCACAGAGCCGGAATATCGAGATTACCGTCTCAGACGGTGAGTTGGCGTTCATTGGGATCCCGACACCGGATATTTTGTCTGTGCTAGAAAGGATGGAATGAGATGAGCGGTTACAAACGCGCGACCGTGACCATCAGCGAGGAAGAATATCGTCGCCTTCATCAGGCGGATATGAAACAGAGATTTCGGGAACGCAAAAAGGCACTCAAGAAGAAAGCAGCGCCAACAGCCGACTTGACCAACGCGATCCAGGAGATGGAGACTCGGCAGGAGCAGTTTGAGGTAGCCCTGGGAGAACTTAATGAGGGTCTTGGTCATTCTCAGACAGCGACCTTGCAGGAGATTTTCACTCACAACGCCGCATACTATGAACAATTGATGGCGCTGATCCAGGAGACCACGCGGGAGTCCAATGAAGCTGTCGCCAGCGCTACGCAGCAGTTTACCGAAGAAATCCAGAGAGAACGTGAGCAGTATCGTCAGGGGATTCAGTCTCTCGTCCAACAGTTGGATACGTACGAACAGCGTGAAGCGGTGAAAGTGGAAGCCGCCCGCAGATGGCTTCGGCAGTCGGTGGCCATGTCCGATCTTATCCACACGCAATTCGAGCACGAGCGATTTGCGCCGGGCAAGTTATCTCAAATACAGGGGAGCCTCAACTTGGCACAGGACAACCTGGCCCAGGGCTTTTTTGAGGCGAGTTTGCAGACTTCGCAACAGGCCTTTCTCCAGCTTTCGGGGTTACATCTGGAGTTAGAGCAGTGCGTCGCGGAATGGCACAGCGAGTACCAGAAAGCATATAGCGCCCTCGATGGTTTTATCGACGAACTGGAACTGAATGCAGCAGTCAATGCCTTTGGGTTGGGTGGCGAGGAATTGCCAGAGCAGGTGGACGTGGCATACTGGTCAAATGGGCAGTACGCTCTATTGCTCGAGAAAGCGCGCGAATTGCTGCGGCTTTTGGAGCAAGATCAGCGGCACATCCCCACCGCGGAGTTGACCCGAACCCATAGAGAATTGCTTCCGGTCATTCAGGAACGATTCGAGTCTATTGTCTACGAAGCCCGCTTGCGCGCTCTGAATTCTCAATTGAGGATGAACATCGCCGAGACAGCACTGCAGGCCTTAGAAATACATGGCTTTACACTCCACGGGGCAGGTTATGAAAACGAGGATATGCGTGCCCCGTTTACCGCCCAGCTCGGAAACGCCGATGGAAGCCGCGTCACGATCCAGATCATGCCGTCTCAAAAGGCAACGCAGGAACTCACAAACGAGTTGATCGTGATCACCAATCATCCCTATTTGAAGACCGAGCATGAAGCGCGATTACAGTGGGAGGAACTTTCGCGCAGTCTCAGCCAGTACGATCTTCAGGTGAGTCGTCCCACCGTCAGCGCCGTGCCTCCCATGCCTCTTCCGGAGCAAACGGAAGTTTCCATCGCTCAGACTCAGCAGCCAACCGGGACCAAGAGATTTCATAATGTTCGATAGAGTAAGACAGGCTTTGGCCGCGCCAAGCCTGGACCGGTTTTGCGTTCTGTATGGCTCCGGCGTGGAAGATGTTTTCATCAACTCCGCTGGCAAAGAGCTAAATATCGAGCAGGCTCTTCAGCTCGAGTTAAAACTTCAAGGGTATGAGCGCGTGGTATACAGCGCGCCGCACCGTCCAGTTTTTTTCCTCGACGAAAAATCGGAAACACTCACCTGGCCGTCCGCTGCGCAGCCATCGAGCCAGACGCGTGTCAAGGAACGCACCGGGTACCGGACGCGGGTTGGGTCCGGCCCATTCGGGCCCCGATTACTTAAGAGCCATTCCCCCGCGCCTCCGCGCCCCGACTTCTCCCAACAAGGTATGGGAGATACCTTTCTGATCAATCTTCTCAATACGGTCATGTTGAACAGCCAGAACGGCCGTTCGGCCGTTGTCCTCCTCCAGGCTGAGACACTCTTTACTCATTTTGAGTCAAAGCGCACTCTGGCGGGGCAGATCGGGGAATGGGCACGGCTTCCCACTCACAATATCAACACCTGCCTGCTTGTCTTCTCTGCGGCGAATCTGGAACAGCTGAGAGGGATAGCCAGTCGGATCCCCGTCCCTGAAGTACGCAATTCCATCCTCGCCTCTGCTTCGGGAAGCACAGCCGGGCCACGGGAAATTGGCAGCCCACAAAGGGACGAACTATCGAGGGTCATAGAGAAAACATTATTTGAAGATTCGAGTCTGATCAATGCGGACAAACTGACCGATATGATTTTTGCAGAAGGGGGAAGTATGCGGCTGTGGCTAAACCGGTTGAGATCTTCGAAAAAATTGAGCGACCACATGATCAGGAGTAGCGGGTGGTTCCAGGCATATCAAGATCCAGGTATTCCGGCCGCCCAAAAGCTGGGGCGGCTCGTGGGGCTGGAGAAAATCAAAGAACGGATCGCTGAGCTGGCACTCTGGATGGAGGCAGCGGAGAGCAGGCAGAAAACAGAGCCACCGCTGCTCCATATGTTGTTCGAAGGGAACCCCGGGACAGGCAAGACCACGGTCGCACGATTGATCGGTGAATTATTCTACGAACGCGGCATCCTCAAGAAGGGTCATCTTATCGAAGTGACCAGCGCAGATCTGGTTGCCGAGTATGTAGGGGGCACAGCGATAAAAACCACCAGCGTCATCCAGAGCGCATTGGACGGCGTTCTTTTCATCGATGAGGCCTATGCCCTCACCGAGGAGGGGCGAGGCGGCTACGGGGCTGAGGCCATCGATACACTTATCCCTTACCTGGAGAACTGCCGGGAGCGGCTGGTGGTCATCTTCGCTGGATACTCAACACGAATGAGACGGTTCATGGAGTCAAATCCCGGATTGGCAAGGCGTGTGCCACGCGAAAACATTTTTGCCTTCCCCGATTATCTTCCGGATGAGCTCTGGCAAATCCTCCAGAAGGAGCTTGAACGCCGCGCTGTTCCTCATAAAACGGAGTTAGAAACTGTTTTGCGAGAAACCGTTCATGATCTTTATCGCGCCCGTGCAGAGAATTTCGGAAATGCCGGGGAGATTCGAAACCTGGTGGATGCAATGGAGAGGCGTCGTTCTGTCAGAGTCCGAATTACAAAGGCGATGAACACCACACCACTGGTGGAAGATGATATCCCCGATGAATACAGAGCCTTGAGAAATATCAAACCACCAACAGTAGATAAGATTCTGGGAGAGCTGAATCATCTGGTGGGTCTCGACTCCTTCAAGGAATATATTACCAACCTTGTGTATCGGGTCCAATATGAAGACATGCGCCGAAAGGTAGACCCGGATTTCCGCCCCGCTGCGTTTTTAGAGCACCTGGTGTTTACCGGGAATCCGGGCACCGGAAAGACCACTGCCGCGCGGCTGGTTGGAAAGATCTATCGCTCGCTCGGCAGGCTGCGTAAAGGACACTGCGTCGAGGTCGGCCGCGCCGATCTGGTAGCAGGCTATGTTGGCCAGACGGCCATGAAAACCACAGAGCGGATCAAAGAAGCCCTGGACGGCGTATTGTTCATTGACGAAGCCTACTCTCTCGCGCGCCAATCGATGAACGATTTTGGTCAGGAAGCCATCGACACACTGGTAAAGGCCATTGAAGATTACCGAGATCGCCTGGTGGTCATCGTCGCCGGTTACCCTGCTCCCATGGAGGATTTTCTGCTCAGTAACCCGGGCCTGAATTCCAGATTCGCGAGCCGGATCACTTTTTCTGATTATGATCTCGATGAGCTAGGACAGATGCTGGCAAATCTAGCCACCGGCGAGGGATATGTACTGGTAGAGGACGTCAAAGAGAAAGCTCTCCGCCAACTGGATACGCTGCGTCGAACAGAATTCCATTTTGGGAATGGGCGGGCTGTACGAAACTTGTTTGGGGAGATGAAGATGCTGCTGGCGCGCCGATTGATGGGACAGCGCGATGCTTCAGAATTGACGAGCTTCACCAAGGAAACTCTTGTCACGTTTACGAGGCAGGATGTGCCTGGTTCCGAGGAGTTTTTCCCGCTGGCAGTTGTCGTCGCTCCGACTGCCTACCGGGGAGAGTTGCCTGTCCAGACAATCTTTGATGATCAGCGAGGTTCTCCACCAGAGGGATAAGAGCACTCAAGTGTTGGCAAACTCATATGTGGGTAGATTGACACATAACGAGTTTCTAATCCCTGTTGGATCAGAATTTATCAATCCCAAAATCGGATTTAGCAAATTGAGGCAGGTAACTGCCCCACTTGCCTCAGCGATTCATTGCTCATGGGGATAAAGCGTGGAGCCGTCTGGGCTCGCGCGATCTGAGATGCCAAGCCAGCGATATTATAAAAACCTGACAGGAAGAGGATGTATATCCTGTAACTTTTTCGTTCAGATAATATCTTGTTTGTAGCCGTCTGGCATCTTGCTATGGGGTCTTTGATCTCAAAGATATTAGAGTGGACTTCGAGGGGCAATAGCATGAGTAAGAATGTGATTTACATAACTTGACAATGCGGACTTTACTTCTATACTAATTCTATGGAGGAGGCAAGCACTGTAGCGCTCAACTATGGCAACGTCGAACGCTCTCATCATTGATTTGCTGAATAAGGTGATCGCGGTATTTGTCACCTTAAGCTTTTTGATTTATCTGGCAACGGCGGTTTTTTCCTATGCCCGCGGGCGCATTCAAAAAGACGGCCTGGGAAAGGGGGGTTATCTGGGGATAGTAGCAGGAACGGAAGCCATCCTTCTTGTGACAATGATCTACTTTCTGCCATGGTTGCTTGCCCGAGGGCTCGATCATCGAGTAAATGTATCGACTATCACCTGGATATTGCTTTATTCCGTTCTTGTGCCTATGTGGTATTCGATGACACATAAAACCAGCGGTCGACGGGGTCTTTATGCAATCCTGATCGTTCTGACTACACTCTTGCTAGGCTGGCAATATCATCGCTGGATTGGCATCCTGTTCATCTCGATTCCGGTTCTCAGGATCTTTTACGAGGTAATTGACAAGCTTGCCCAGGTGATTCTCCCGGCATCGGACCCGGAAGACCCTGACGAGAAACGACAAAAGACACAGGCATACCTCATGTACATGCTTGGTCTGCAATACCCTTTCTGGGCAGCCAGCAAAAAAGCAGCGCGGGACTTTGACAAGCGCATTGACGGAAACACTAGCAATGATTATGGCAGACCCGGCCTTGCGTGGACATGGCCGCATCAGGTGCTGGGATTATCCAGGGGAATTGAATTTATTAAGGCATGCGGACCAGGAACGATTTTCACCGGACAATACGAAGCGCCGGTTGCCCTGGTGGACTTACGCAGACAATTTCGCACCAGCGTCGTAGAGGCCATAACAAAAGATGGGATGAAGGTGCCCGCGGTTGTATTCATGGCCTTTGACATCGATGATGAAAAGTGGCCGAAAGCGGAATGGTCAAGAGCATTCTCCGCAAAGATGAAACACACCCTGCCTGGTAGCCTCGACCTGGACCATACCAAAGGAAGTTATCCTTATTCATCCGGTCGTGTGCGCGCCGCTTTGAGCATGGCAGGACTGAATACAAGCCCTCAGGATGGCGAAAAGCAAGAATTTTTCTGGGATGAATGGGTTATCAGACAAATTGAGCATGCCACCCGGGAGGTGTTATCGGAACGAAGCCTCGATGAGCTCTGGTGCCCCCAAAATGATGAACAGGGAGTCAGCGCGCAGGATGAAATGGCGATGGCCATCAGAAGCCTCGTTCGACCAAAGCTCACGGAATTCGGCGTGAATCTGCTCGCGGCCCGGATCATCAACTTTAATTTTGAGCAAGACAGCCAGATTGCGAGGCAGAACATAAAAACATGGAGTACCTACTGGGAACAACAAGTGACTGAGGCACAGGCAGATGCAGAAGCCATTTACCGTGAGGAGATCGAAAAGGCACATGCCTTTTCGAAGTCCGTTCTGTTGGATGCGATTGCGGAGGGCATGAATGCCGCCCGTAAAAAGCGCGAGGATCTGCCTCGTCATGTGATTGCACAATATTATGTCCATGCGCTAGAGGAATACATAAAGAAGCAACCCGGGTTGGATGTCGCCGCAGCGAAAAAGCGCGTTGAAGAAATGCGGAATATCCTGCTCTACAACCAAGCGGAAGACACAGAATGACACCTTTCACAGAGCAGCCAGATCACAAACAGTGGCAGGTTCTCTATTCTTCCAACGATAGCCGGTGGAAGGATTTGCAGAGAATAGGGGATTTCCTTCTCCCTATGATTGCGCTCATCTTCCTCGCGACTATGTATGCCGTTGTTGGCTATGCCTACATAGCGATCGATGAGTGGGTACCTCAGGATTTATCACGTTTCTCCCGCTCACTTTACATGTTTCGAATTAGTCTTATCGTCGTCGCTCCTCTCCTTGCAACAATGGTTGGTTTACATCTCCTGTTCAGAAAAACCAGGGAATTCATGATTGATTTCTATCAGCCAAAAGAAGATGAAAATTTGAATGCCCTGATTCGACGCAGGTTGTTGGGCGTTCCACCCCTGCCGCCCCCTCTCAATACGACATTCAAATATCCGTTCCTCGTGTTGAGAAAACCCTCCCTGGATGAGAAACACTGGGCACGCTGGCTTGGCGGACCCGCGACTTTGGTGATTTACGATGGCATTGCCGTCTATCTGGAGCGCGGGAACAGGTTCTCACGAGTTGTGGGGCCGGGCTTGCCAATGGCATTTCTGGAGCGCTATGAACGGATCAAAGAAGTGGTCGATTTAAGACCGCAGACGAGAATTGGTGAGGTGACGCCGTGGACGAAAGATGGCATCCGGATCAGGTTGACGGTCCGCGCCGAGTGTCAGATTAATGCCTCTCCGGAGGCAGTGGTTCGATCCTCAAAATTCCAGTTTCCTTTCGATCCCCTGGCTGTGAAAACTGCAGTGGAGCGCATGACGGTACGGGTCGGGACGGACGGAGAGCTTTGCGAGTCATCCTGGCTGGATGGCGCCTGGGGAACTATTACAGGCTGGGTCATTTCGTATGTTGCTGCGCACAATTTAGATGAGTTATTCCTGGCACCTCGCCCAAGCGGCAATTCCAATGGCGGCTCGTCAGAAAATCATCATACGAATGACATTGCACAAATCCTTTCACACAAAATTACTGTGGAGGAGCTCGAGAAAATCAGAAAGATGTTGGCTCCAAATGGTGCCAATGTCTTGAGTATCCAGATCACAAAAGTAGAAATGCCCAAAGAAGTGCTGGAGCTGCGTGCTAAATACTGGGAAACAGATAAGCAGCGGCTTGCCGCCTTGAGAAACAGTCGCGCAGAGGCAGACCGCATCCGCATTCGGGAACAGGCTCATGCGGAGGCGCAGCGGGCAATGCTCAATGCAATCACCGAACAGCTGGAGAAGGTGGATCCAAAGAACCTTACGGAGCCCTTGATTCTTTCACTATCGGGGATCATCGACCAAGGCCTTGACGATCCAATCGTGCGCCCGATGATTGCAAAAGGATCCTTTGACGTGCTGAACAGGGTCCGCAAGATGCTAAAAGAAGGATTTTAGAATTTCTCTATGATTTTCGGCTTGCTAAATACGACTGGCTTTTCGCAAAATTGGATCGGATATGAGTGAGGATAGAAAAAAGATCGTAACAGCGTTGCAGCAAAAGAATATTTTGACCGAATCTTTGGCTCTCGATGCTGTTCGTGTGGTGCAAGGGAAACTGGCACCCATTCCGTTCATCGAGAAAGTGACCAGAGAATCGACAAATGAAGATTGCCTACACTGTGGCGGGCAGCCATTTTGCCGTTTGTTTCTCGCCGTGGCCTACTTGGAACTGGATGCATTGAGCATGGCCAAGCTTCTCGCAGGCGAAGCGATTGAAGGCTTCCGTATACGAGGAATGAATTGGAACCAGGCACTTTCTCATTGGCTGCTCGGGGTTATTCTTTTGCAGGAGGGTAACACCGAATCGGCACAACGTGCCCTGAAAAAGGCTTTAGAGATGTTAGAGAGGCTTCTCCGGGAATCTAGATTAGAAAGTAAAAACAAACAGGCACGTGAATGCAAGGAATATATTAATTTGATCGAAAAGTCTCTATCTAAGATTTCAAGGCTGGCCAGGAAGCGATCCCCGCTTTCTCCATAGCTGAATACTGAGGCAAGTTTTTGCTGCAGGCTTAATATTCTCAAACCTTGAATGCGATTTTTTACCTGCCTTTCGGCAGCTTGGCCGCCTGCTGAACTCCCCCATTTCTCAGCCAAATTCTAAAAATTGTTATAATACTCCCATGGACGATGAAACTCCTCTTCATAAGAGGCCATGGTTTTATATCGCAGCCTGGCTGACGATTTTACTGGTGGTGTATGGCTGGCAGATCCTTCGGATGGGCGGAATCCGAGCCAATTTGCTCGATATTTTTATTGATCTTGCCTGTGTCTTCCCCTTACTGCTCCTGCTCTGGATGGCCTTTTTCGCGCAGTTCGTGCTGCCGGTACGCACATTTCACGACCGGCAGCGGATCTTCGACCGGCTCATCCGCTATCTCTTTGGCTCTCATGGACCGGCTCTGTTCATCGAAAACGGCAAGGTCATGGAGCACCACGGAGAACGGATGAAAAGAGGGCCGGGCGTGCTCTGGCTGGACTCAGCCAGCGCGGCGGTCACCCGGACGGCGGTTGCTATCAAACAGACGGTGGGGCCCGGCGTTCATTTCACCGGCAGGTCTGAATACATCGCGGGAACCGTTGATTTGCATGTCCAGTCCCAGGTGATCGGCCCAAAAGAGTTGGATCGGCCCTTTGAAGAGAAAGAAGACGATCAGCCGCAGGAAGAGTGGGATCATGTTCAGGACCGCCGCAAGCAGGTCAGTGCGCTGACCCGTGACGGCATTGAAGTGATCCCCAACATCTCCATCTCCTTCCGGGTGAAGACGGGCTATCCTAAAGAGGGACAACCCGGGTCTCGCTTTGGGTACCGGACGGGGGTTAGAAGGAGCGACAGGCTCAAGGAAGAAGAGGATAAAGACGCGATCCGCCGGGCCATCCTGGGGGAAGGGATCAATCCCATCGCCGTGCTTGATTCGCCACGTCGACGCGTCGCCTGGAACGAGCTGCCCGGCTCTCTGGCTGTGGATGTCTGGCGCGAGTACGCCTCCAAATTCACGCTCGATCAGCTCTTCCAGCCCGAGCAGCTGGTGCCCCCTGCCGCGCCGACGATGCCTGAGCCGACGGAAGAGGAGATCGATCCCTTGAGCCAGCCCATCCAGGTGGGCGGAAACCGGGATGTGATGCAAAACAATCTCGCGCGAATGGTTCGCGAAATGAACATCATCATGTCGAGGACCATCAATGTCCTGGAGGGGAAAAAGGTAAATTCTAAGGAAAGGCGGAATGTTGTGCCTCCGCCCTTCCCAACGGAGATGCGCTTAAAGAAACAGCCCGAGAAGAAGACGGCGCTGCAAGTGATCAATGACATGGTGAAGGCACGTCTCACCCAGCCGGAGGTCGATGTTCTCGATGATCACGGTGTGCGCGTCCCCGGAACCGCTGAGAGTATGGAATACAAGTTGCTTCAGGAACGCGGCATCCAGGTTCTGAGTGTGAACATTGGTAAGCTCCGTTTTAATCCGCTGATCGAGGAGACCATCATCAGCAGATGGTCAACCACCTGGCTGTCGAATGCCAGAGCCGAAAGCGAGCAGGTGGAGCGGAAGCGGAACCTGATGGAGACTGCCGGGCATGAGCAAGCCATCCGCCAGTATGCCGATTTCCTCAGCAAAGACCTGATGCAAAAAAGACCGGTCGGTATCAAAGAGACATTGAAGACACTTCTGTTGCGAACCCGCACACTGATCATGAATAATCCCCAGCTGCGCCAGCGGATGACCGAGGAGCAGCAGGACCTCGACGACATCATTCGCTGGATCGAAGGGAGCGGATCATGACCACCCTCTCCTCCCCACTCGGAGGTACCGCTCCTACTCGCGAGACCACATTGCAAAAAGAAGTGCGGCTATTCAACGAGTTATTTTCCCGTTTGATCGATGCGTTCTTAAACAGAGTCTTTGATATGCGGCCTGAAAAGGCGGCTCGGCGTCTCTGGTATTTGATCATCCTATTCTTTATTGCCGGATTCCTCATTAGCCTGCGGCTCTATCCTCTGGAATTGTGGATGTACCATATTCGGGATATCTTTTTATATATCTTGAACATGGAGTACGCAGCCACATATCCCGGAAACCCCTTTCTGAATCTGACCGGTTTTGTCAGTCAGGTATTTATCGATCCTCGCATCTTCCAATACTTTCCTATCTTTCTGGCTTCATTTTTCATTGCCCTGCAGTGTGCCGCCCTCTATCTCTCGGATATCTTCGAGCTGGATCACCCCAGCGTTGCGCGGCGCTTTATCTGGGGCGTCGCTCTTACGGGGAGCGAGGAGCTCATCCGCGTCAGCCAGGGGGATGTCCCCGATGAGTACCGTTTCTCACCGGCGTATCTGATCGGCGGCCCCGGTAAGGTGGTCGTCGACCTGGACTCGGCTGCCCTGTTTGAAAAGCCGGATGGCACTCCCCGCGTCATCGGTCCCACCGGGAAGGAACCGCGCGGCCGAGCCACTCTAGAAGGCTTCGAGCGCTTCCGTCAGGCTATCGATATCCGCGATCAGTATGTGGATCTACGCGACCAGGATCCCAGGTCACAGTCTGTGACGAGCCGGAGCCTCGACGGCATCGAGATCATTGCCACCGATGTACGCTTGATGTTCAGCATCTATCGCGGTGGAGCAAAACCCACAGTCGAACAACCGTATCCCTTCAGCAAGGAGGCCGTGGAACAGATCATTTATCAGGCGACCTCGCGCGTCACGCCGGAACTTCCCAACCCATCTACCTACGAGTTTTCGTGGGTCAACAAGATGATCGGTCTCATCCGCAACGAGCTGAGCCGCTTCATGAGCCGGCACAAGCTGACGGCGTATTTAGCCAGCATCGGCATGCCCGAGATTGAGAAGTTGAAACAGAGGGAAGAGTCGATTGTTGAACAGGTGCAGAAATTAACGCAGGAGCAGGACTTTTTGCTTGCGAGTGAACAGAAAAGCCTGCCTGAATTCCAGTCCCGCTCCAGGATCACCAATCTGTTTACGCAGTTCGCCGATGAATTCACCAGGAAGGCCAAGAGCAGCGGTGTTGAATTACACTGGATTGGTGTAGGAACCTGGAAAACCTCTGTAGAAATTGTCCCGGAGCGACATCTGGATGCCTGGAAACTCAGCAACGAGAACCTGTATCGTGAAAGTCCCGAAGTTTTGAATGAGCTTGAAAAAGAAGCTATCATGCAAAAGACAGTCTTCCTGATCCAGGATGTTCCCGTTGCAGCTTACATGAAGGCCACAAGCGATGAGAAGGAACATAAGAGGGCAATGCGCTCGCTTTTGCTCGCCTATCATCAGCAACTGATCGAGGCGGCCGAGTTTATGCGCGCCAAGGGCGAAGCCGTTCCACCAAACATTGAAGATGCCATTGCACACATTAACAACATGTTTGGGCATTTCCTATAGAATTTCCCCATGAATAACGAAGAAGTTTTGGTAAAGTCCAGTGAAGTGAAACGGGCGATGAACATTTCACTGCCCATCGTCGCGCTTGAATCAACCGTTCTCACGCACGGGCTGCCGCGTCCGCAAAACCTGCAGCTTGCTCATGACATGGAACGCGCGGTCCGCGAACAGGGCGCCACACCGGCCACCATTGGATTTCTCGATGGGTATCTGCACATTGGTCTCAGCGAAGGTGAGCTAGACAGGCTGGCGAACGAGCGGGAGGTATACAAAGTGGGACCGCGCGATTTTGCAACGGTCATCACACAGGAGGCTTGCGGCGGCACAACGGTCGCCGGAACGATGCTGGCCTGTAAGCAGGCAAACATCAAAGTTTTTGCCACCGGGGGCATCGGTGGCGTGCACCGCGAGACAAGCTTCGACATTTCAGCGGATCTGCAGGCGCTGGCGACTACTCCCATGTTTGTGGTGTGTGCCGGGGCCAAAGCCATTCTCGATCTGCCCGCTACGCTGGAGTATCTCGAGACCATGAGCGTGCCCGTCGTTGGCTATGGCACCGACGAATTCCCGGCGTTTTACTCGCGTGAGAGCGGACTAGACGTGAATGTTAAGTTGGATACCCCGCAGGAAATCGTCGAGTTTGCCAGGGCACACTGGACCTCCGGACTGCAGAGCGCGATCCTCATTGCCAATCCGGTCCCGTCCGCGGAAGCCATCCCGTCGGATGACATGGAGCCGATCATCGAGGAGGCATCCCGTGAGGCGCGGGGGAAGAGAATCCATGGCAAGGAGCTCACTCCGTTCCTCTTGCAGCGCATCAACGATCTGACCAAGGGAAAATCGATGCAGGCAAATCTCGCTCTGCTGCTGAACAATGCCCGTCTCGCGGCGCAGATCGCCAAAGCCCTACGGGCCGTGGAGAGGCGCCGGATGATCTGAGAAGAAACCATATGCTGAAAAAGTGGGGCAAATATGCACAAAATTGTAAGATTTCTATGCAAACCTTGACGTATTAGAACAACTGTTCTATAATCGCCCCATTGTCTTGTATTCGACAAAGGAGGTCGAAATGACTGCATACCGTAGAAATGCCGGCGACGGCATCATGGCGCTGTTCCGTGGACGGCGCTTCAACCGCGGTGCTGCGTGGGGCATGATGATTATCGGTGCATTGCTTGCATTTGAAATCTTCAACTTCAGCACCACCCAATTCGCGCTGCGCGACGTTCTGGGCGACCTGACGTTCGCTGGCATGCGCTGGGCAACCATTCTGGCAATCGCCTTTTGTGGCATTGACTTTGCCGGCATCGCCCGTATCTTTACGCCCGAGCAGGGCGCTGATGAGCCCAAGGAAGTTTATTACCTCTTTGGGGCCTGGTTCTTCGCGGCCGCCTTCAATGCCATCCTTACGTGGTGGGGCGTGTCGGTCGCCATTGTCAGCCATAATAGCGCATCAGGAAGTGCAGTCGTGAGTGCCGCAACCATGACAAAGATTGTTCCGATCTTTGTTGCTGCGATGATCCTCCTTGTCCGTGTATTGATCATTGGCACGTTCTCGCTGGCGGGTGACCGTCTGTTCACCACAGACGAGCATCGACGCTCATATAACAACGGTCCGCGGCCTGTACAGCAGTCTTCGCATTCGCCCGCTCAGTCCTCTTCGGCGCTTCGCCCGGCCTCCAGCCTGAGCCGCCCGGCTCAAAATCAACACTCTGCGGCAGCCACCTTCCGGCCCGCGCCCAAGGCGAATACCCCTCAACAAACATCTTTTAGCAGACAGGAGCCAACGTATCACAACCTTTATGGACAAAGCAGCAACGAACGCAACAGCGACCGGTCTTACGACGTGTAAATCTTCCCGTTTGTGTAATGGCGTTTTAGGCGCCATTCATCGAAACCTAAAATTTAATATCCGAACTCATTTCGAGCTCGGGTCCCTTTTAAAAAATTGAGGTACCCAGATATGCCCCGTGCTCGCTCCCAAGATCAAGACGACTGGCAGACAGCCGCGGCCTCTGAACATGGTAGCGGCTGTCTGTCTTTTTATATGCTTCCACCGCTTGCAGTCCTCGTGATTGTAGGCTTTGTGGCGTTTGTGGCGCTTAAGTCCCCACTGACGCCGTCGGCTTTGCCAATTAGCAATTCCACCATGCTGATCCAGACTTCGGCGCCCCCGGTAGATAGCTTGCTTCCAGCTGGGGCAGCTACTCCGATCTGGTCGTTCGGGTCGGATAACTCGACCACGTCGAGCGGGAGTGGAATCTCTCCTATCTTCACCAAGGAAGTACAACACTGGGGGAATAACATCGTCCGCTGGGCGAATGCTGCCGGCGTGGACCCCAACCTGGCTGCCACGGTCATGCAAATCGAATCCTGCGGAGACCCGCGGGCGACTTCACGCTCCGGAGCTACAAGTCTCTTTCAGGTAATGCCCTTCCACTTCAAGTTTGGTGAGAATCCATACGACCCGGACACGAACGCGCTGCGCGGCCTGAATTATCTGGCGCGCTCGCTCCAGGCTGGAGGTGGCAACGCGCGCCTGGCCCTGGCCGGCTACAACGGCGGGATCGGCGTGATCTCGCGCAGTGAAGGGGCCTGGCCGTCAGAAACAAAGCGTTATGTCCTATATGGCGGGCCGATCTACGAAGACGCGCGCAATGGTGTAACATCCAGTGCGATGTTGACCGAATGGTATCAAAAATATGGAGCCGGCCTATGCAGACAGGCCGCGCAAAGATTGGGGATTCCTTAACAAGAGCCTTGCGAAGGATCTCCTCCTTCGCAAGGCTGATCTATTTACCGTCAACGGCAAGGGGCATCCAGATCGCAAAGGTCGTCCCTTTCCCCTCCTGTGAGTTGACCTCAATCCTTCCCCCGTGACGTTCCACAATCCAATTTGCAATCGAGAGACCCAGCCCAAAGCCTGTGGTCTCTCTACGCGTGCGTGACTTCTCTGCACGGTAGAAGCGCTCGAAGATGTGAGGCAGATCCTCAGCAGGGATGCCCGGCCCGGTGTCCCGGCAGATGATGCGCGCCTGCCCACCTACCGTTTGAAGGCTAAGGAACACTTCCCCACCCGGCGGCGTGTACTGGATCGCATTTGCCACCAGGTTGATAAAGACCTGCTTGAGCCGGTCACGATCACCGTTCACATAGGCCTGATCGATCTCATTCAGCCGCAGGTGGACTTTGCTTCCAGCCAGAATGCTCATTTCCTGAAAGACTTCGGTGAGGAGCAGATCCAGCTCGACGCGCTTCATGTTCAGCGCCAGCTTGCCGGATTCGGCTTGCGCCAGTAGCAGCAGTCCACCCACCAGACGCGTCAACCGACCCGCTTCCTGATCAATGCTGGTAAGCGATTCTTCGTCGAGGCTCTTCATGCGGCGCATGAGATCCGCGTTGCCTTTGATGACGGTCAGCGGCGTTCGCAGCTCGTGGCTGACATCGGCCAGAAGGCGCTGTTGTGAGGTAAAGAGGGCTTCGAGGCGCTCGAGCGTCTGATTGAATGAGCCCACGAGATTTCCAATCTCGTCGTCCTCCGGTCCCTGATAGGGGATGCGCCGGGAGAGATCGTCCGCGCGGTTAATTTGCTCGACCGTTTCCGTAATGGCTTCGAGGGGCTTCAGTGTTTGTCCAAGGGTATACCAGACGACAATGCCGGAGAGCAGAACGGCAACAAGCCAGATGATCCCAAGAATGTCCGTCAGGCTCGTGCGAGCCGCATCCACCACATCGAGGCGGGATGCCACCTGCAGGACAGCGATGCGATGACCACGCTGTTGCAGGGGAACGCTGAGCACACGGATATGTAATCCGTTTTCACTCGTATCTCGAAAGACAGGCTGGTCGACGCGGAGCGTTTCGGAGTCGAAGGGCTTATTTGCAAAACCTTCAAGGAGTCCGAAACTCGTCTGCAATTCACCGTCTAAACCCCAGACCTGCATATAGATTTCTGAGCTGACATCCGTGATCTGTAAATTCGACTCGATCTTCCCCAGGTCATTCGCTTTTAATTTCTTTAGAATGACCTCATGCGCAGCGTCCAGCGCGTTGTCAGTGGTATTAGACAGCAAGGCAGTGACAACAATAATCACTGCCGCGCTGATCACCAGAAGGATACCGCCCATGAGCGTCGAATACAACAGAGTCAGGCGGAGCCGGAGAGACACAGTTAGTTAATTTTAGAAGTTGTGATTTATGGGTTTTCGCGCAGGACATACCCCACGCCGCGCACCGTATGGATGAGGCGGGCCTCGCCTTCTCCCTCGAGCTTCTGGCGCAGATAGCGAATATAAACTTCAAGAACATTGCTCTCACCGCCAAAGTCGTAGCCCCACACGCGGTCAAAGATCACTTCGCGCGTCAGCACCTGTTTAGGATGCCGCAGGAACAGCTCGAGCAATTCGTATTCTTTTGCCGTTAAGGAAATCTGGCGATTGCCACGCGATGCCTGTCGGGAACCCGTGTCCAGCGTAAGGTCTGCAAACTTCAGAACAGGTACGCGCTCGGGCTGGGTCCGGCGCAATAGCGCGCGCACACGGGCCAAAAGTTCATCCAGGTTGAACGGCTTGACCATGTAATCATCTGCGCCCGCGTCGAGCCCCTGGATGCGGTCCTGCACAGTATCCTTGGCGGTCAACATCAGGATTGGAATCGAGCCGCCCGTGCGCAAACGATGACAGACCTCCAGCCCATCCATACCGGGCAGCATCCAATCGAGAATGACCAGGTCAGGGGTATGGTCACGCGCCAGGATCAACCCCATGCGGCCATCTGTCGCGGTGTCTACGGTGTAGCCTTCATAAGCCAGGCCGCGCTGAAGCAGTTTCAATATTTGCTGATCGTCTTCAATAATTAAGATACGTTCATTCATATGATTTGCTCCAGCCAAAATATACCACAACTTGCGTGTAGAATTCAAATACATCTTGCAAGACATGACACACGGCGCGGCAAATTCCGGGAAGGCGATATTCTGCTTTAAACTCATTTTGCTGGTGAAAGATGATGCTGAGTATTTACCCGAGCCCCAGTTCTTCCTTCAGCCATGCCATCCGATCCCTGGTGGCATTTTCATTCAGTCCATGTCCGGCTTCGTACCACTTCATCACTTTTGGGTCTTTTGCGGCCGCGAAAAACTCCTCCGCGCGCTCCTTCGGGACATGGAAATCATCGGTGGCAAACTGAAAAAGTACATGCGCCGGGGAAAGGTTAGGGATGTGTGTGATCGGGTCGATCTCCGCCATGTGGCGGATAAATGCCTCACGCGCCTCCCCCCCCAACCTGGGCATGTAAAGATACCAATCGGGGAAACGAGGTGTGGCCGCCATCACAACGTAGTGGGTGGGACGCTGGTCCAGGCTCCCCACCAGCACACCATACATCCCGCCAAAGTCATGACCGACGTACACAAAACGTCCGGGATCAACATTCGGCTGGGAGAGAAGCAGATCCATTGCCTGGCGGATATTGACTACTTCCTCGATTGAGTTGCGCACATCATCTTCCTGCGTGCGCTTGAGGAAGAAGTCGCGGTCAGACCAGAGAGTTTCGATGGACAGACAAATGACTCCCGCTCGTGCCATTTGCTTGGACTCCTCTTCGAACTGGGTACGATGCGAATCGATGGACTCAGGCTCGTACCAATGAACATATAAGATCGCAGGAAACGATCCATCACCTTCCGGGCGAAACAGCTCGGCAACGCGGCGATAGCCAAATGGCGTTTGAATGACCATCAACTGGCTTTCCAAGCCATCCTGGGCACGTTTGCCAATTACACGTACATCTTTCGATTCAAGCTTTGGATAATTACGCATCTCGGCTAGCATGGTTTCCTCTCCGTCTCAGGTTGATAGGCGAATTATATGTGAGTTGGCTTGCTTGACACGCTTCTCCAGGAGTGTATAATCACGCCCTATAAGACAGCGTGAAGACAAGTAGCTGTTCAGCCCGCAAAACACAGAGAGCCATCGGTCAGTGCGAGATGGCCGGGTAGATAGCGAAATCCCCTTCACCATGCCGCCCTCGCAGGAGTAGGTCACGTTTCTACCGTGACGTACTGTAAGAGGGACGTGAGCGCCCGTTACAGCGCACTCCAAGGCCGCCATTGGCGGCAAAAGCAGGTGGCACCACGAGACGCCCCCTCGTCCTGCAAACGGACCGGGGGCGTATTCTATTCTTGTGCAAAGCACAACATCGGAGGTGCAACATGTTAGATCTGAATGTGATTCGCGAAACCCCAGACCTCGTCCGCACGGCGCTCAAAAACCGCCAGATGGACCCATCGCCCGTTGATAGCATCCTGAGGCTGGACGAAAAGCGCCGCGCCTTGCTAACGCAAGTCGAAGCGCTAACAGCAGAGCGCACCGCCGTTTCTAAAGAGATCGGCAAATCGAAGGACGCAGCAGAACGGGAACAGAAGATCGCAGCAATGCGCGAAGTGGGCGATAAGATCAGCACGCTCGAT
>DATHTL010000219.1:0-9102 GCA_035463255.1 Anaerolineales bacterium
TGTCTGGGTTGTGTTTGGCGGCGCGGGTGTGACCTTTCAAACTCGACCGAACATGATCCTGAACCCCCTTGGCATCAGTCATCTGTTTCGCTCGAGAGATGGTGGTGCAAATTGGGTGGATGCCAGCGGCCAGATTTTCCCGACGAATCTACCTGACATACCCACGAGCGCTGTTGCAATCTCCGATATCGACCCGGAGCTGGCATATGCGGGAACTGATGTAGGTGTATTTCGGACAACAGACGGTGGGGAAACCTGGGCCGCCTTCCAGGAAGGACTGCCCCGAAGTCCAGTCACCGAGCTCAAATTCAATCGTAGCCACAATCGCCTGTTTGCCGGGACGATGGGTCGGGGTGTTTACATGCGCGATGTTTGAGTACAGAATTAATGTCGGGGCTGACCACTATTTGTATAAGACGCTGCAACATCATACTTGTATAAAGTGGCGTCCAAATGAACCTCGCGCTTCCAACACAGAAAGGAGAAAATTCAATGGGCGCTCTCAATCCGTTCCCAGATGTAATCATTCCCGGTATCTCACTGAAGGTGAACTACTGCATTTTTAGAGTGAATCGCACCTTCGATGGCATATTCGAGGGGCCAGAGAGCGCGACCCATTCTTACATCTGCGGAACTGAACCTGGGGATGATACAAGTCGCTTCACTGCAAAGATCAGGTGGCGAATTACAGGTGCTTCCGATTGTGATGAGAGCACTTCGATCTTGCCTACATCAGTGCTAAATGCGAAAGGCACGACAATCGTCCGTAACGATGGCTTTGCACACTTTAGCGGCAAATTCAAGATCGTAACGGAGCAGTTGGAAGAGCCCACGATTACATACTTCGAAGGGAGAATGGAACTTATTGGTCGTAGTGGATCACACCAAAAACTCGGTGAAGAATGCAATCAAGATAACCACGTTGAAGGGTGGCTCATTGGGCGAGGGCGGGGTCCTGTGCCTGAATATACACTTCGAGTGGTGATCGTGGGGAATGGTCAACTTTCCGTGGGTACAGAGCCATTTCCAGACGCTTCGGCAAATAGACTTACTGGAACGGTGATGAAAAGGCATTGAACTCAGGTCAGAATAGCGTGGGACGATGTTCTGCGAAAGATAATTTCTATGCACTTTTCAATAAGCATTTCGGGGGAAACAAGAATGAGCCACTGTATCTTTTAGAGATGATGACGAAAAGTGTTGAGTGGGACTGACAACACCTTTGCCGGTTACCACCATGCATTATTTCTAGTACTTGATCTTTATCAAATACTGGGGAATAGTGACTGAAAATGTCACCGTGGTCACACGTTTTTTGCACTATTTTAAAATTCAAAAACAGCTGAGCGAGCCACCTTTATATCATAGACAAAAAGCCATACACTTTTCTATAGGCATCGCAAATCTAAAATGAACCAATAGAGGCAGTTCTCGCGCATTCGGGCAATATTTTTCCTTGTGTCCGGATTACCGCAGATCTGACAAGGCACAGGTAACGGTTTAAGTTTCCAGATACCAGACACGCAACCGGAGGATTCCCATGGATTCGTATTGTTTATTGTAGTACCAGTTTGTAGAAGAATCCCAAAGCAGTAAGCTCCATAAAAAGTGCTATACTACGGACTGTTAAATTAGCCCTCTTCTAACCCCGGGAATTAGCTATGGATCCCATAACTCTCATTGTTTCCGCCTTAACCGCAGGGGCAACTGCGGCATTGCAAGAAACAGCGGGAACCGCAATCAAAGATGCCTATCAGGGCTTGATCGCCCTCGTGAAACAAAAGTTTAGCAAAGATCCTAAGGCCGTGACTGCTCTAGACGGTGATGCCGAAGATCTTGATACTTGGCAGAAAGCATTAGAAAAGTCAATTCGCGAAACAGGAGCAGCTGAAGATGAGCAAATTCTCCTGGCGGCTCAAAATCTCCTAAAGCTTCTCCAATCTCAAGAATCGACTCCAAAATATAACGTGGAAATTACAGGAGATGTACAAGGCTTCGTTCAGGGAGATCATACAAATGTAACGATGAATTTTGATAAGCCCAGTCCGAAGCCAAAAAAGAGAAAGAAATAAATGAAGTGGGGTAATAATGTCAGAGGAAGGGAAACAAAATTCCAAGATAGAAATTAAGGATTCGAAGGGGGTCGTTATTGGCGACAACAACACAGTTACGATTATCTTCCAGAACGGGGACCAACATGTTATACCTTTTCTCGCCCCGCCACATCCGCCGTATGATCTTATTGGACGTGATAATTTACTTTTCGACCTAAAGCAAAAGTTATTTACCGGAGGCAGCTTTGCTCTGTCTGCTCTCAATGGAATACCGGGCGTCGGCAAGACCGCTCTAGCATTAGAGTTGGCTTATGATCCTGATGTACTAAAGCACTTTTCCGATGGCATTCTCTGGGCAAGCTTGGGGCGTGGGGGCGATGTGCTCTCCCAGTTAGGTGTATGGGGCAATGCGGTAGGTATCTCTTCAGACGCAATGGCTAAGTTACTTAGTATTGAGGATCGAGCAAGAGCAATTCACACTACTATTGGAATGCGTCGCATGCTCTTAATAGTTGATGATGCTTGGGAGTCAATAGCAGCATCTGCCTTCAAAGTGGGAGGCCCTAATTGCGCTCATCTGGTAACCACGCGCCTCTATGAGGTTGCAGGAGATTTTGCTGGCAAAAAGTTGATTGTGGTCCATGAGCTTCGTGAAGAGGATGGTATACACCTACTAGAAAAACTCGCACCGGATGTGGTCAAGCTTGAGCCCAAGGAGGCGCTAGAACTTGTGCGAGCAGTAGGTGGACTACCGCTAGCACTTATCCTTATTGGAAAATACTTGTGGAAAGAAGCTCATGCTGGTCAAGCGCGACGCATTAGCGCAACTCTAAAAAGATTACATAAAACCGAAGAGCGATTGCTATTAAATCTGCAGCAAGGAATTCTAGAACAGCATCCTAGCTTGCCAAAAGGCTCTTCTATTTCTCTACAGGCGGTTATTCAGATTAGCGATGACGCACTTGACAAAGCTTCACGAGGCACATTACGAGCATTGTCAGTTTTCCCATCAAAACCCAATACTTTCTCGGAAGAAGCCGCAATAGAGGTCGCTCGTGCCACACCCACGACGCTTGACAATCTCACTGCCAGTGGATTGGTGGAGACCATCGGGAATGGACGATATATGATACATCAAACGATTGTTGAGTATGCTCGACTAAAACTCAAAGATCGGAATATATCACAGCGAATGGTGAATTATTTTGTCAGTTATGTTAGTAATAACGAATTGAATTACAAGATGATTGATGTGGAGTTTACAAATATAGTAAGATCGCTCGAAATTGCTTTCCAGATTGGTATCTGGTCGCTATTCGAGCGAGGTGTGATGGATCTTTACAATTACTTGGACAATCGGGGATTATATGAAATTGCAGACACCCAAATGGGATATGCCGAACAGGTTCTTCGTTCACAAAATGCTAGCACTGGTTTGGCTATTGTATTGTATAACCTCGGAAAGATAAAAACGTTTCGTGGGGAATACAAATTAGCAGCCGATTACCTGACAGAAAGCATAAGCCTCTCTCGAAATATCAACGATAATCGTAGATGCAGCCTAGCTTTAATTGCCCTGGGTTGGGTAGCCTGCGAACTTGGCGATTTTGTAAAGGCCAGAGATATTCTTGACGAAGGACTCGATTTGGCGCAAAAAAATGGATATAGGGACATTACTAGTTATGCACTTCAAGGACTAGGTGCTGTAGCGATTAGGACGGGTAACTATACATATGCACAAAGACTCTATAAGGATAGCTTAGCTTTGGCAAAGTCAAACTCTAATAAAGGCCTAGCAAACAACTTAATGGCTGAAATGGGATGGATAGAAATCACAATTGGAAATTACAAGGACGCAGAGGGATACTTTCGGGAAGCATTGAATGTAGCTCGCGAGTTAGAACATCATGAAAGAATTTGTTATATTCTCCAAGGATTGGGTGTATGTGCCGATAAACAGGGGAACTATGAAACAGCCAAAACTTCTTGGTCTGAAGCTCTTGATATAGCTCGAAAATCAGGATTAAGAGGACATATTTCTGCGTTATTGCATAACTTAGGAGGTATGTTAGCTGTTACCGGGGATTACGAATTAGCTAAGGAATATCTGGGAGAAAGTCTTGTTGTGGCACGCGAGATAGGTGACCGATCTCGAATAGGCTTTCTCTTATCAATCCTGGGTTGGATTGGCATCAAGCAGGGTAATTATTCACAGGCAAGGGATAATATTCGCGAGGGTCTGGAACTGGCCAGGTCTATTGGTTACCATTTTTTGGTTTGCGATCTACTGAATAAGCAGGGAGAGTTATGTTTGGAAGAACAACAAGCAGAATTAGCTCTTTCTGCGTTTTTAGAGGCGCTCGAAATTGCTCAAAGGTTGGGCAGCACGGAACTAACATCCTCAACCTTATACGGTCTTTCTCGGGCAGAGTATCTTCAGGGTAATACTATGGCCGCTTTTCAATACGGCCGTGAGAGTCTTGATAGTTTCGAAAGAAGTGGTAGCTACATGGTGGACGAAGTAAGACGTTGGCTCCGTACCTTCAACTAAATGGCTCGGTTGCATGAAGCTTACGAAATAATACAAAAAGCTTCAATTGATAACGCCATTTTAATCGCTGCCTCACATTGTGTTGCAGCCAACCCGCCGGAATCGGAGCGATTTTGAAGGGTTTTCTATATTGGCAGTAGTACTGATTTCGACAGCCAGTACCATTCTTCCAGCGGGCGGCTGAACGCTGGCCGTTGGGCGTAGACTTCGCGTTCATACCATAGACAAAAAGCCATACACTTTTCTGTTGACATCTAGCCGTAATTTGGCCCCCAAAATAGCTTCAGGAGAAAACCGCGCCAGCAAATTCTTCCCCCTGGTGCAATCCGCCCGATCCAGTCGGGCGGATTGCCTTTTCTATTTCCTGTCGTTTTCCTGGGAGGTAATCAACAGGAACAATGGTAAGTTTGAGGTTTTCTGTGGGAGTAAGCTAGACGACAAGCCCTAACTGCGCGAGAAGCAAGGCGACCAGCCAGTTCACAACGGCGATTGCGATAGCAGCGATGATGGCTCCGCCAAAGCCGTTGACCCGCATTCCGGCAACAAATCTGTCGCTGACCATCAGCACTATTGCAGCCACGATCAGATTGATAATTAGGCCGAGCAACCCTCCCCCAAAACCAATACCCAACGCACCGAGCAGCCAGTTGACGACGGCATTGACTAAAGCAATAACTAATGCCGCGATGATAGCTGACGTAAAGTTGGCGACACTCAGTCCCAGGTTCAGCCTGGACACGATCATGAGGACAACGGCGGCAACGATGACGGCGATGATAAAACTCAAAATAAAAGCCATTTTGAATATCTCCTTTTTGTAGGTATGGGAATGAACAGCGACGGTTCCAATCTTGATATTGTGATTGTCGTGGGCAACAACATCAGGATACGGACAGAGTTTGGTGGCCAGTCCAACAACAAAGTAATACTGTGTTGAGCTATATAACACTTCAACCTGGAGCTCCGTTACGCCGCCAGGAAGAAGGAACGAAAATGAAGAATGCAAGCGTTTTACAGGTAGAAGATAATCGAGAGGATGAAGCGCTACGTGTAGATCTTTGATGATGAGTTGTTGTAGGCGCACAAGCAGGAGAGCTCGAGTGGCAATCAATAAGAAGAAGGAAAACGCAGACATCCTGATAGCCGCAAACGATTGGCTCAGATCATGGCTGAGATTTCGCCAGGTTGGAGGCTCGCCCTTCGTCATGGCATAGACAAAAAGCCATACACTTCTCAGTAGATATTTTCCCATAATCTACCCCCTCTCAAATTCACATTAGCGAACTCGATTTAACTAACCGCAACGCTAGTTTTAGCGGCAAAATTCTCTTAATAACGCGATTCTACAGTAGCGCGGTGAATATTTCGTGGAAACCTTCTAACCATTTCTGAACGAATGTTCTATTGTGTGGTATTATCGGCCTCGTCCATTTTGCCTCCCTACTTTGTCTATGGTGTATGAGTTTTAGGATTGCTTCTACCATGCAATGCATACCGGAAAGGAACAAACGATGAAGAGAGAACTTACCGAATTGCTGGGAAAGGGATATCAGGTTGAAAAAGAATTCATTGCCACCTTAGCGGATGAAGAACGCAACGCAGATGGAACCTTTGAAAATTGGACAGCCAAGGATTGCATTGCGCACAATGCCTACTGGCGGAAGCATCACGCTGAAGATGTACTGGCTGTGCTGGCAGGAAAAACCCCAACCCACATAGATGAGCAAATCAACAAAGAAGTGTATTCTCGATACAAGGATCAATCCTGGGAGGATATTGATACCCTTGTCGACTCTGGTCTCCAGCGCATGGGAGAGGCAATAGCGTTAATAAGTGAAGATGACCTGCAGCGCGACGATTTCTACCCTTGGGAGCAAGGTAGACCCTTATGGAGGGAAATCGTCGGAAATATTTACACCCATCCAGTTATCCACCTGTCCGAATGGCAGATAAAAAGAGGATATCCGGCTCGTGCGGCTGAGATGTATCAGGAAATGACCCGACAGCTCACCAGCCTGGACGATGGTCCCGATTGGCAGGGGATAATCCGCTACAATAATGCTTGTAGTTTTTCCCTTTTAGGAGATAAGGAAATAGCTATCAACGAACTTGGGGAGGCGCTAAAATTAAATCCTGGTTTGACGGAATGGTCGCGACAGGACCCAGATTTTGAGCCGATCCGGGGTGAAGCCGGATATAAGGCACTTTACGAATAAACCAGATCGTCGTTACCACCCGCTGGATCGCCTGCCAATATTCCGGCCGGCAGACAAAGTTGTGATGGGGATTATATAAACATGGTATGGACAAGAAACAATACACTTTTGAGTTGATATTTGCCCATAACTTGTCTTTATCAAATAGTGGGGAATAGTGAATGAAAATACCGCCGTGGTCACATGATTATTTGCACAAATTTTAGAACTCAAAATAGGTGAGTTAGTCACATTGATGGCGCTGACGCCAGTGATGCGCCCGCGCCGGCAGATTCAGCAGAACACCTTCGAATCCCTCGTAAGCAAAATCCTGGCTTAGCCCGGATCAGAAACTTGATTCGAAGCATCGAACAGCGAATATTCGACGGGTCGAAGCATGCCCAAAAATGAAACGAAATCCTAATCTTCCCGGCTGGCAAGGTGTTGTAGAATGAAAACGCCCGATGTATTTTCTTCCATGCCTTAGCTGCTGATCGAGACCCTGGCGAGGGGTCTACGAGTCACGGGGGTCATGATCGATCCCGGGTATGCAGTCTGGGCGCTTATCATCTCTAATTGTTTCTGGAACCTCAGGGAGTCCGCTGGCGATGCAACCAACATGGAATCGAGACAGTGATGGGACCGGAACCCACAGCAACCTGCAATGGTACGTCCTGCGCAGTAAAGCAAACAAGGAAATGATCCTGTGGCGCGAGCTGACCGCACGCGGCTCGGAGTGTTTCTATCCGCGCCTGTATGTCCGCCCTGTGGACCCGCGCAGCCGCAAGGTGCAGCCGTATTTCCCCGGGTACCTGTTCCTGAGAGCCGATATCGAGAAGGTGGGCATCTCGGCCTTCCAGTGGCTGCCCTTCTCGGGCGGGCTGCTGGTCTTCGATGGGACGCCGGCAACCGTTCCTGCTCACCTGGTCGAGGCGATCCGCCGGCACGTGGACCAGCTCAACGCCGCGGGCGGGGAGCAGCTTGCCGGCCTGCAGCGCGGCGAGGTCGTCGTCATCCAGGGCGGCCCGTTCGAGGGCCATGAAGCCATCTTCGATGCGCGCCTGCCGGGGCGGGAGCGGGTGCGCATCCTGCTCAAGCTCCTGCATGATTTGCCAGGCAAATCACGTGCAATGCCTCTCGAGCTGCCGGCCGCACTGATCCAGAAGAAACGGCGCTAGGCGAGGGTGTGGGGAAACATGACATTTGTCACGTGAACATGTGACTTCCGTTTGTGTGTTTCAACAGTCATGGTAAGTGTTATTGGTGGAAAGTAATCTCCGTTGGTCGACTGTATTTTACACAGGCGCATGTTTTTTACACGGTTCCCGGGTTTTCGTTTTCTATCGCTCCCAATCCAGCGCGGAGGAACTCTGTGGTTGAAAAGACATCGAGGGCAGCAAGCGACATCGAGCCGGTGATCTGGACCGTGGAGGACGTGGCCAGATACCTCCGCATCAGTGAAGCAAAAGTATATCGTCTGGTAAAAGAGCAGCGCCTGCCGGTCGTGCGCATTGGCAAGACCTGGCGCTTTCGCAAGGACCTGCTCGACGACTGGCTCAGCCAGTCATCAGAAATGAGCCTGAAGACAGGCGGGAAATGAAGAGACCAGTGGGTGAGTCTATTTTGAAACGTTCGCATCGGAAAGAAACTTAGAGTTAGCAGCAGGATAGACCCATAAAACAGCAGTGCTGACCGTCGCTCCGGAAAGAGCGCCGTCAGTCTCTGTGTCACAGGTGTTTACGGCCGCCACAGCCAGTCCATCCGCAAGGGACTGTGGGAGTGGCGGAGCACGCATACTTTCCGTCCATTCGTTCTCTTTTATTCCGCTGAGGAGATTCACAGGAAAAAAATAAATAGGCACTCGTCGTCGATAACCCCGTATCGCTTGTAAACACAATGCATGCATACGTACAAGGGAAGCGAAGATCCAACGGCATCACTGGTTGCTGGCTATCTGAAAAGATAAACCGTCGTTGGGGAGCTACTGGCAAAACCGGCCCACTGCGGCCGGTTTTGTTGTTTAATAACCAGACTACATCATGTCATTCTGAGCGACCCGCTCTCTGGAGAGCGCTCAGGGTGACATACGAGGAGCAAACAAGGAAACACAAATCCGCCCGGAAATCGTCCGGACGGGTTTGTGTTCCGCACGACTCCCCGGGCTTTTGATTCTGCAATGAAAAAATTATGCTCGTATGTCAACTCCATCGTCATGTATGTGTTGTTGATGGTATCCAGTATACGTTTTTACATGTTATTATGCAGTAACGCGTAGTTTTTTCAGCCCGTTTCATGGATATCA
>DATHTL010000220.1:0-7251 GCA_035463255.1 Anaerolineales bacterium
CAGCTTGAAATCGGAAGGCAGAAAACGGAACAGCATGCCAGACCAGTGGATGGCCGAGCCTCCCACTCCCTGGCCGGGATGGTACCCACCGAACTGGCGCATGGGTAGCGCAGGCACTCGATCACTTGGCCGCCATGTCCAGCTCTCGCGCTCGATGGGTGCCATCAAGCGTTTGCGTACTGAGTACAAGAGGCTGTCATGATTGTGAGCGAAATCGGGATAGGCATGCCGGTCAGGTCCCTGCTCGAGCGCGACCACGTGATAACCTGCTTCCGTCAGCTTCCACCCCAGGATGTTCGACGTCCACCCCGCGCCGACGGTCACTACATCAACTTTTTTGTGTACGGTTGTCATCTGGTGTTTGTCTCCAATCCCGGCTGGGGATGAATATTCGGCGGTTCGACGCCGGGTGTGCCTGACCCGGTTACGGGAAGAATTACATTGGGATGGCCGGGTTCGCCCGGACTGAAGGGATGCAGATTGGCAATGCTCTGCGGTTCCCTTTTCAGATAGTAGCCCTCATCCTGCATGGCGATGGGCGTATAGGCGCGCTGGGCACCCGGGTAACCGATCAGCTTCCAGCCAACCAGATCGCGGTTGCCGCGATAGACCGGGTCGCCGAACATGCCCTCGATCGTGTGGTCGCGCAGCAGATTAAAGAACTCAGAAGAATCGAGCCCGCCGATCGGATCCATCTCGTCCTCGGCGAGGGCCGTCATGATCTCTTCCTGTTGCTCTTCTGAAAGATCGGCATAATTTCCACCGTGATTGGCGTTGGCGTAGTTGTTCACGGCCATAATGCCCATACGGTAGAACTCACGCGGCGTCAGAATGGATTGCCAGCCAAAGCGCGACATCATATCCTTGGGAACCCAGAGAATGTCGGTGTTTGTCAAATTCCGGAACGTTGGAGGGGAATCGCCCTCATAGGCCATCGCGAACGGCGCGCGGTAATAGGTGCGCGTGCCAAAGCCGCGGTCATACCAGAGCAGTCCATCAATGTAAAACACAACGCCCGCTTCGCGCGCCCCCGGATCGTCCGGTGTACCGGGTAAGATCGTAGCCGTCAGAGCCTCCACAGTTAACGCCTCGGCCGGAGTGAAAAAACCGAGCGTCCCGGGCGCAGGTAGATCTGCAGGACCCGGAACGTCGGGATACTGTGCCTGGTTCGACAGCGGTAAATCATACGGCCGCGTCGCCTCCTCCTCTTGCTGCATCACATCACAGGCGGCTGCACCCACCGCGACGCCCAGGCTTGCTCCGGCCAGTTTTAGGAAACTTCTCCTCGAAATACCTCTGTCTGAACTTGTTTGTGACATGTCTATTCTCCTTGACTCCACAGGCCTGTATCTTCCGCCTGCAATGTATACAGATAGGCCGCTATATCTCTTGCTTGCTGCTCATCGATATTCATGTTCGGCATAGCGGTTCCCGGCTCGATCGCTTGCGGATTCATAATCCATGAGATCAAATTCTCAGGATTGTTCTCCAAGTTTCCGGCGATATACTGCCGTTCACTCCAGGCATTCAACGGCGGACCCACGTAGGAATTTGTACCCCGGATACCGGGAATGCGATGGCATGAGTGGCAACCATTGCGCTGGATGGCCTGCGCGCCGCGATATGAATCACCGCCCTCCACCCTCGCGGTTTGATCCGTAGTTTGATTGCCTGCTGCACACGCGACCAGAGCGGTGCTGGTCAGCGCCGCGACTGTGAGAAACAAATAAACTCTCTTCAAGTGAAACAAATCTTATATCCTTCAGACCCTGGAGTTCTCCAGAGCCTCCATGGCAAACAACCAGCGCCCCATCACGCTGATCACAGCGATCAGATACACCACACCAGACGGCACCCACATGATCGTGCCGGCCAGCTGCTGGTCCTCCAGGGCGGTCAACCCGTAACGGGCGGATTCATGCAAATAAACGGAATACCAGACGTGTGGTGAAAAGGCGATCAACACGCCCAAAAAGCCACTCACCAGCATCGTTCCGAATATCATAAAAATTCCAAGGCCGAATCTGGCAGAGCGGCCCATGCGAATACTCTCTGTTAGATCGACAAATACCTGCCAGAACAGGAAGGCCGTGAAGAAGAAACTGAAATGCTCGAGAAAGTGAATCCATTCATTGCGCACCGAGGCCTCGTAGAGGCGCGGCATGTGCCAGATCCAGATGGCGGCGTTGTGCAGCAGGAAGATCACCATGGGCCGCGTTAAGAAACTCCAGGCCTGGCCCCACTTCCATTCCTTCCATATCTTGGATGTCACGCGCGGGGGAAATGCCCAGGCTACCGCCAACGTGAAGCGACCGATCGCAAAGAACGGTGCAGCCACCAGCACCATCAACAAATGCTGGACCATGTGAGCGGAAAACAGCTCATCGCTCAACGCATCCAAGGGCGAGACGAGAGCGATAAAGAGCACGATCAGACCAACGCCGAAAGCCGCTGCCCGCCCCCGGCTGATGCCGCTCCCGCTCCCCGCCCGTTTCCAGAGAGACCGGAGACCAATGGCATAGACTCCACCCATAAGCATCAGCAGAGGCAGATCCTGCCACCCCCAGTGATGCCAAAGATTGCCAGACGTCCCACCACCATGCGCCGCGACCGGAAACGCCGTGATCGACAGCATCAAAAAGGTGATGAGTAGAGTCCGAACGATCTTAGTAGGTAGCATGTCTCATGTCAGATAAGGAACGCCATATAAAACAGCGAGGATGACCAATCCGAACACAGCCGTAACGGTGAAGTAGAGCCCGGCATTTTCAACGGCAATATAACGGTTGGATGAGTACTCCCCGCGCCGGGCAAAATACTGGACGAAGAGGTTGATGCCCAGTCCGCCAAGCATGAGTAGGACGAGGAAGCCCTCGATCAGGATAAAGAGCGAGGCATAGGCGTGATCGGAGACGGTGTAATCTTTGGTCAACAGCACATATATGAGCACCCCTGTCCCGGCGGCAGCCAGCAAAAGTGAAACCAAAAGATTATTTCGAAGCGCCGGCAGACGGTCATCATGGATGGCGCGGACCGCGAGAGTGGAGGGAATCAGGCTTAGCCCCCAGAGAACGAGACCAATGACGGGTAGAAGCCATTCCGGATTTTCGAAACCGGCTGGGGGCCAGGTCTGGTTTTCCAGCCGGATGTAAAAATAGCTGAACAGCAGGCTCCCCAGTGCAACGCCGAATACCAGTAATGTCAGAATCATTCCATTGCGGGCAACTGTCCGCGAACCGGAATTCTGTACCAGAATTCCATGCTCACGGGCAAAGGCCCGCTCCTCTACCTCGCTCGTGGGTGCCTCGTTCTTGCTGGGCCAATGCCAGCCAACCAGGCTTCCAAGAAAGATCAATGCGCCGATGCCAGCCAGCCAGCGCAGGCTCCAGATCTCGGAGCCAAAGACGATGATGAGACCAAGGGCGGCCACAAAGGGCCAAATGGATGGACTCGCCACACGAAATATCTCGAGCGGCCTGCCTTCCAGAGTGGAGGTGACCATCGCAGCGCGCCAGGTCGTAGGCCAGCGTCCCAGGGCCTGGACGAGTCTTTCTGTAGCCTGGTCACCTTCGTGCAATTCCCTTTGCTCCCACAACGGGTGGCGGCTGTGGACGATCGGCAGTACCGAAAAATTATGCGGCACCGGTGGTGAGCTGGTATTCCACTCCAGCGAATCTGCCTCCCAGGGATTCTCGCCAATAGGGGTACCAAAATACGTACTCTTGATCAGGTTAATCAAGAAGAGCAGGACACTCGTCGCGATCATGAACGCACCAATCGTCGAGATCAGGTTATAGGATTCCCAGCCGATTCCTGCGGGATAGGTGTACACACGCCGCGGCATTCCCAGCATGCCAACAATGTGCATCGGGAAGAAGGTTACATTGAAGCCAATGAAGAAAAGCCAGAACTGGATTTTGCCCAGCGTTTCATCGAGCAGTCTGCCGTTCCACTTGGGGAGCCAGTAATAAAAGGCCGCGAAGAGCGGGAATGTGACTCCGCCGATCAACACATAATGGAAGTGGGCAACCACAAAATAGGAGTCATGCACCTGGCTGTCGAACGGGACGGATGCCACCATCACGCCCGTGATGCCACCCAGCACAAAGATGACGAAGAAGCCCGCGATGAAAAGCAGGGGTGTGTTCCAGCGCGGACGCCCGCGCATAATGGTGGTGATCCAGGCAAAGACTTGGATGCCGGCCGGGATGGCGATCATCGTGCTGGCGGCGGTGAAGAAAGTCATCGCCACGGTGGGCAGGCCGACGGTGAACATGTGGTGCGCCCACAACCCGAAGCTGATAAAGCCCGTGGACACAATGGCAATCACAATTAAGGGATAGCCAACAATGGGTCGGCGCGCGAAGACCGGCACGATCATAGAGACAATGCCAGTGGCGGGGATGAACTGGATATACACCTCCGGGTGCCCGAAGATCCAGAACAGGTGCTGCCAGAGGATCGGATTGCCGCCTGCAGCGGTGTTATAAAATTGCGTGCCGAAGTGCCGGTCCGCCTCCATCAGCATACTGGCCACAAAGAGCGTGGTGAAAGCGAACAGGATCGAAAAAGCGGTCACCAGCATGGCCCAGGCAAAGAGCGGCATGCGGCTCAGCGACATGCCCGGGGCGCGCATATTGAGGATAGAGATAATGATCTCTATCCCGGCCGCGATCGCCGATACCTCTGCTACGCCCAAAGCCAGCAGCCAGAAATCCATGGCGATGCCTGGCGAGTACTGGGGACCTGCTAAGGGAACATAAGCAAACCAGCCGTTTTCAGGCACGGCATTAAACAAAAAGCTGGCATAGAAAAGCAATCCGCCGAAGAGGAAGACCCAGAAGCTGAAGACCCCCAACCTTGGGAAAGGCATTTCACGGTTGCCCAGCAGAAAGGGCAGCAACATAATGGCAAACCCCTCGATGATCGGCACCACAAACAGGAACATCATCGTCGAGCCGTGCATGGTAAAGAACTGGTTGTAGGCATCCGGGGAGAGAAATGTGTTCTCTGCCTGCGCCAGCTGCACGCGCATCAGGAGGGCATTAATACCTCCCAGCACAAAAAAACCAAACGCAGTATAGATCAGGCGCTTACCAATGGTATCGTTCTGCAAGGCGCTGAGACGCCCGATCAGCGTGGGGGGCGGGTCACTCCACTCACGTGTCAGCTCTTCCTCTTGAACAGGATGCTCCAACAAGTTGTCGGTATCCGATGGGTCCAATTCACGACCGCGACGCGTATACTCATCACCAGATGTCTCGCCTCTGCCGGCGTTCTCAGGGTTGGCGGGTATGGAAATACTCATATCACTCCAGGGTTTCTAAATAAGCCAGTAATGCCGATAGCTCCTGTGAATTCAGGTCCATCGGCGGCATTTTATTGCCGGGTTTAATGGCCTGGGCATCCACCACCCAGCCTGCCATGTTCCCCAGCGAGTTCTCAAGGATGCCAGCCCCGATGGTCCGGCGGCTGCTCACATGGGTCAGATCCGGTCCCAGGTCGCCGGAAGCATTCGTGCCTTCGATATTATGGCAATAGACACAGGCAGAGCCCAGGAACACCTGCTGACCTTCAAAGGCTAGCTCATCTTCTGGCGGAGCCGGCACCGTCTGCTGGTGCTCCAGCCAGGCAGCGAACTGTTGTTCCGTTTGAACGATGACCATCAACTGCATTTTTGCATGCTGTGTTCCGCAGAATTCCGCGCACTCCCCCCAGTATTCACCCGTTCTATCGGCAACGATCACCAACTCATTCACCTGGTTGGGGAGCAGGTCGAGCTTGCCGCTCAATTCGGGGATCCACAGGCTGTGGATAACGTCCTTCGCGACAAGCCGAAGAGTTACGGGTCTTCCCACGGGGATGTGGATCTCATTGGCAGTCTCAAAGCCTTGCTCGGGATATTGGACTTCCCACCACCATTGTTGACCGATCACATCGATGACCAGTGCTTGCTCGCGATTGTAAATTTCGTGATTGGCCCGCATGGTGCCAAGGTTCAAGCCAAAGAGCACGACCAGCACTACTGCCGTAAAGCCCACACCCCAGGTCAATACGATCCCATTGCCCTCATTCGGTCGTCGTAATTCCTCTTCCAGAGAATAGCCGCGATGTCCCCATACGGCATATATAAAGTAGGCCATGACGCCGATAAAAATGAGGCTGCCGAGGATGATCATGAACCAACTCAGACCGGCGATCCGCGCAGCCACCGGTCCATCTGGCGCCAACATGGAAGGTGTACGGATAAAACTGTTCTCTACAGGCACACTGGAGCAGCTACCTAGCCAGAAAATATTGGTAATGAGCCACCAGAGAACAATCCCCCTCTTTTTATTCTTCCTGAGCATGAACTATTCCTTGTTATACAGACTGACACGCAACGTTTCCCTGCTGTCAACAGGGCTGCAGGAACAATGCAGGCAGGCCGACCATCAGAATGGTCACAGCAAACAGCACGCTTAGCAATAAGCCGCTGAAATACATAAAGTCGACCGGTCCTTCGAACCAGGATGCAGTTTCCCGAAACTCCTGCCTCAGGCTGCGGTCTTTATGCAGGTCTCTCCAGCCGCGATACGATCTCAGTGCGAACAGGGCCGTGGCGATAACCGCCAGGATGGTTAACACGATCACAATAAAAGAAAGTCCATTGCGTCCAAGGATATTAAAATTCCACCCTGCCTGGCAGGCAGCTTCCACCAGGAGATAACTTAATAAGAAATGAACCGACCACAAGATAGGCCCCGCTAATAATTGAATCCACAAGAGCCGGGAATTTGTTTCCTGCCGGGACGGTACAATTTCAGACATACCAATAACTCCAGAAACCAATAGAAACCGTTGGGACGGAGGAAAACGAACCAAGAAGTTGTAACGCACGCGGGCTTTGTACTCGGTCGCAGACTTCCCCTGTTTGACACTGTCTTAATTATTCTACAAACTTTATTTGCTCATCTCAATTAGGGCTTTCCCTTATTGACGGAATGTACTATTAGAGGTTTCAATAATACGTTTCTTATTGCATGATTTGAAGTAATCTACAGTTAGAGATTATCATTTATGAAGATTTCATCATCAAAAGATTACTAAAAGCAGGGTTTTCCCTTCCCTATACTAATCTTTTTCCCCATTGAGGGGATTTTTGTTATGTCTATAATGAAGTTGTATCTATAAACAGGTAAGCGGGTACCTGCTTGCTGTGTTTTCTTGGTCGATTCGTTAAACACACCTCATGAACTGAAACCGCAAAAT
>DATHTL010000221.1:0-31051 GCA_035463255.1 Anaerolineales bacterium
GCCTATCCAAACCGCGAATACTTGCAGCAACTGCAGGACTTTGCGGCGCGGCATCATCTATGGGTTGTCAGCGATACGGTCTATGAGAATTTGTATTATGGTGAGAAGCCATCCAGCGCCGCGGCATTCGAGGGCGCCAAAGAACGGACGATCCTTGTCAACAGCCTTTCGAAGACCTACGCGATGACGGGCTGGAGAGTGGGATATCTGGCTGCGCCGCCGGCAGTGATCGAGAATGCATTGAAAGCGGGACAGAATTCCATTACTTGCGTGGCGCCCTTTGTGCAAAAAGCCGCTGCTTTCGCATTGACTGATCTATCCGTTCAACAGGCTGCAGAAGACATGCGCGCGGCATATGCACGTCGACGTGCAATGGTGTTGCGGATCGCGCGAGAGCTCGAAAGCGAAAAGGTGCTGGTTACGCCGCCGCAGGGTGCGTTTTACTTCTTTCTCGATGTTCGCCCCTTGAAGATGACCTCCCTCGAGATCGGCGAGCGCATCCTCGAAGAAGCCAATGTGGGCCTGGTACCCGGCTCCGGCTTTGGCGTCCAGGGAGAGGGATATATGCGCATGACCACTGCCGCTTCCGATGAAACAGTGGAGGCGGGATTTCGCGCCATTGTGGAGTGGGCGGAAAGGCAATAGAGTAAGTAGTAGTTGGTAAATCCCGGTGGTTGAGTTGCCGTGAAAAGGCGTATCGAAACCACTAATAAGCAAAGTAATTCTTGTTACAGGGCTGCTTTTGAAAATGGATGGTTTCGATACGAGCGGACTAGCGCCGCTCTACTCAACCACCGTTGGGAGTAAGCATGAAAGTTGCATTCCAGGGCGAACCCGGTGCGTATAGTGAACAGGCTGTCTTCAACTATTTTGGGGCTGTAGATACCCAGCCGTGTGAGTCATTTGATGTGGTGTTTGATTCGGTTGTCAGCGGTGCATCTGACGCGGGTCTTATCCCCATCGAGAACTCGCTGGCCGGTAGCATCCATCAAAACTACGATCTGCTTCTGCGGCATGATCTGCACATTACTGGCGAATATCTCCTGCGCGTACAGCACTGCCTGATCGCTCTCCCCGGCGTGAACAAAGCAGACATCAAAAAAGTCATCAGCCACCCCCAGGCGCTGGGGCAGTGTGCCGCCTATCTGCGTGGACTCGGCGTGAAAACGGAATCCGCTTATGATACGGCAGGGAGTGTGAAGATAGTCAAGGAGTCTGGCGCGCGAGACATGGCGGCGATCGCCTCCCGCCGCGCCGCGGAGATCTATGGAATGGAAGTCCTGGAAGAGGGTATCGAGGATAACGCAGAGAATTACACGCGTTTCCTTGCCATTTCCAAGACCACGCCTGATGCGCCGGATGGCGAAGCGAAGACATCCATTGTGTTCACACTGAAGAACCAACCCGGCGCGTTGTTTAAAGCGCTGAGCGTCTTTGCCCTGCGTGACATTGATCTGACCAAGATCGAGTCGCGACCGTTACAGGGCAAGCCCTGGGAATATCTCTTTTATATCGACTTCCTCGGTGCGGCACATGAAGAGACCGTCCGCAAAGCACTGGATCATTTAGGCGAGTATGCGTTGATGTTGAGGGTGCTTGGATCGTATCCAAGATATAAAGGCTGAAAGCAAGGGAAAAGAGGGTCAGATGCGGGATAAGAAATCCAAATGCGTTGATCGGTCTTAATAGTGCTTCCAGTTCGAGAGGCAGTGTTACACTTCCTCTGTCAAGCGTGTGCACAGGGTAGCTACATCTTTTGCTGTATAATTTCTCTCATAAATGTAAAGAAGCCAGGGAGATAATCCTTTGTTCAATACAATCCGTCCTTATATTACAAAAGACGAGCCGTTCGGCCCTATCGATTCGGTGGATATTGATCCCAAGGATATCGATGTCATGAACCGGTTGTTCGAGCGGCACAATTGGATCTATAAGAACCTCCGTCAAAGGCCTTCCATTATCATGGGTCGCAAAGGCTCGGGAAAAACCTATTATCTGCGGACCGTTTTCTTCGATCGCCAATACGATTTTTATACCGAGATCAGGACTGCACATCTCCTGGGACATATTTCCAGTGTCATCCAGGGGATGACGAAGGATGCCGTTTTCCCTGAAACGCTTTCAGAATTGTGGGAAACCATCTTGTGGACGTGCGTATTATCTGAAATCCGCAAACAGAGATTGCTCTCCTCTCAAGAGTTGTATGTTGTGAATACCTATCTTGAGAAAGTGGGGGTACAGGGCAATGACATGGTGGATGATGTTCTGTGGAAGCTTGCCAATTTGTTCGATGATGTCATGAATAGCGATCCACGGGATGGAGTTTCTGAAATCATGAGGCGCTTTGATCGTGTCGCCTTTGATGATGCCAAATCGACTGTGTTGGACAGTCTCAAATTCTCAAAGAAAAGCTTTGTGATCTTGATGGATTCGCTCGACGATTTCCGTTTGGACATTGACTCCGTCTCGCGCTCGCTTCAGGGACTCTTGAAGTTCGTTGGTTCGATGAACAAGCCGAGAGACGTGGTCGACATCCGCTTTTGCCTGCCGTCCGAACTGTTTCATCGGATCATTAAGATCTCCTCCAACCCGAACAAAGACTTCCGCCGGGCCCTGAAGCTCCAATGGACAGCCAGTGAACTGATCCTGATTGGCGCCCAGCGTTTGATGTATTACCTTATCTTGTATTATCCGGAATTTATAAAAGGTATCTCTCCGCTTGATGTTACCAAACGCGCCGATGCATTGATGCTCTTCAATAAAGTGCTGCCTGAGAAGATCACCAACCAGGCAGGCTTTCAGGAAGAGACCATGTCCTACATCTTGCGGCATACCCAGCTTTTGCCTCGGCACTTCCTGATGTTGTTGAACTCTATCTTCAAGGGTTCGGGATCCAGCTCGAATCCGTTTCCCGTTCCCGAAGAGCGGATCATCAACGGCATCCGCAAAGTGGAGGAGTTTATTGTCAGTGAGATTTTCGTGGCATTCAAGCTGATCCATCCAACAGCCGAAGTGACCTGCAAGCGCTGCCTGCCCGAGCTTGGACATAAATTTTCCGTGGGGCAGCTCCACCAGGTCTTTACCCGTCATGGCAAGGCTGTCTTCGGCGGTGAAGGCATGTTCGAATTTCAGCGCATGCTGATCGAGATTGGCGCGCTGGGACGCGTCATCCCCGGTAAAGAAACGGATGTGTATATCAAAGGTAACTTCGAATACACTGTCGCCCACGAATTGACAATCAGTCACGATGATGATTTGTGCATCCATCCGCTGTTCTCAGGTATCTTCGGCAGCAACAGCCGGCGAGACCGCCCAGTGTATCCATATGGAAGTGTGTTGGACGATGAGGATTATCGGGATAAGTTTGAGTGAGACGATGGACCGTGGACGACCGATTGTGATTACAAAAGGGCATGTCCGAGAGGATGTGCCTGGCTTGTTTATAACTCTATTCGAAGAGGTTCATGCCCAAAATGAGGAACTCCAGGCATAGGTTGGTTAAATAGTCGCTGCACGATTTCTCAGCAAAGATGCTACAATGAATTTGTAGGAATGGTGCACCACAAACCACTAATGGGGGTATTTATTGTGATGTTCATGGTTTTGAAAGGAGTTCCCCATGAAGAGAAGAAATCCCCTGCTGGCCGGCTTGTTTAACATGTTAGTGCCAGGTTCTAGTCACATGTATGTGGGCAATAATGTACGCAAGTTCATCCTGTTCTTTGTCGTGAACAGCATCGTCATCTTTGGCGCGGTTCTAATGGGCAACAACATCCAGATGGTCCAGCAATATACCCTGCCTCAGGGATTGTGCACTAGCACCCTTTTGCTTGCTGTCTTCGCATTCCTGTTCTATAGCGGCATGAAAATGGCTTCCGAACGCAACAGTCAAACCGATAGCGCCGCTCACTATCAGTCTTTGCGCCCCAATATTTCCAAGGATGACCCAGTCGCCAGATTGGCGAAGATCCAAAGACAGCGTGATGAAGGGCTGATCTCAAGTGAGCAGCAGGAGGCTAAAAAGGTGGAGATCGCGTCAAAGAAGAAATGATTAGCCGACTCCGTTTGTGATCCCGGAATGCGAAATCCATTTCTTCCTCTTGACATCTCCCTGTCTCCGTCATAGAATACCGCCCAACAACATATCAAAAACGCTGACGAGGACGAGTACGCTTCAAAGCGATTTCCAGAGAGCCGAGCAGACGCAGTCGGGAATGACTGCAGGGTGCAAGCAAGGCAAAAGCGCAGAAGCCGAATGGACCTCCGAGTTGAAAGGGCGAACGTGTACGGATTGGGTCTTCCTATCCAATACCAGTAACCCAATTCGGGAACTGCACCCGTTATCACGCAGAGTTACTTAGAAGGGTAAGTACTATGAAACCATAGAACTATCCAACTAGCTAACTAAAAAGAGTGACGCTGGCTTTCTTCTCCCTGTTGCATCACGACAGGGAGTTCTGCTTAAGACAGGCGTAACCTGGGTGGCACCACGGGAGTCCCCTCTCGTCCCAAAGGACGAAGGGGACTTTTAATTTGGTAAGAGACCCTAAAGGTTTTCTGTGCAAACAATCTTCTTGTTTTTCGCGATCCACTTCTGTAAGTTCAGATACTAGTTAGCTGCGAAAAACCTTTAGGATCTGAAAAAAGGAGTAATTATGCTACTCGAAGCCACCTCAATCCAAACGATTATCCGCGAGATCAACGCCGACCTCGAGACGCCTGTCAGCCTGTACCTCAAGCTGCGCGGCGACGGCGCATCCTTTTTACTGGAATCCGTGGAAGGCGGCGAGCGGATCGCGCGCTACTCCTTTATCGGTGTCCAGCCGCGGGCGGAGTACATCCTGCGTGATGGGCAAGTCGAGGTGAAAGAGAACGGTGAGAGGCGTGTTATCGAGCTTCATGATGATCCGACGCGCTTCTTGCAGGACGAGATGAGTCGCTTCCCTGCCGAGCGGCTGCCCAATGCGCCGCGCTTCACGGGCGGACTGGTGGGGTATCTTGGATATGAGTCGGTGCGCTATTTTGAGCCCACCTTGAAATCCCATTTCTTCCGCCCTGAGCGAAGTCGCAGTATGCAAATTCCAGATGGTATCTACCTCCTCGCCGATACCGTCGTGGCTTTTGATCATGCGCGCCGAAGCATCTTCCTCATCGCAAATGTTCTAGATGGCGACCTCAACGCGGCCAATCGCAAGCTCGATCAGATTGCCGAGCGTATTCATCAATCTCTGCCCGCTGCCAACAAACCAAATATTGCACCGTCTGAAATCCACTCGAATATGACGCAGGCAGTCTTTGAAGAGATGGCTTGCGTGGCAAAGGAACACATTGCCGCGGGCGATATCTTCCAGGTGGTGTTGTCGCAGCGCTTTACGCGTGAGACCAGTGTCGAGGCGTTCGATGTCTATCGCGCTGTGCGGCGGCTCAATCCCTCGCCTTACATGTTCTTCTTTGATTTCGGGCTCGTGGACGAGGAACCTTTGTTCATCGTCGGATCGTCGCCCGAGATGTTTGTCCGTCTGGAGGGGCGTACCGCCTCCCTCCGCCCGATCGCCGGGACGCGTCCTCGAGGCTCTGACTCCAATGTCGACGCGTCGCTTGCCAAAGACTTGCTTGCCGACCCGAAAGAACGCGCTGAGCACGTGATGCTGGTGGACCTGGGCCGCAACGACCTGGGGCGGGTCTGCGAATATGGTACAGTCAGGGTCTCCGACTTCTTCACCATCGAACGTTATTCCCACGTTATGCACATCGTCTCTCACGTGGAGGGTACTCTCCGCCGTGAGCTGACTGCCTTTGATCTGGTGCGAGCCGCTTTCCCCGCGGGTACCGTCAGCGGCGCGCCCAAGGTCCGCGCCATGGAGATTATCTCTGAGCTCGAGCCTGACGCGCGCGGTGCGTACGCGGGCATGGTCGGTTACTTCGGCTTCGATGGCGCCATGGATACTTGCCTCGCCATCCGCACGATGGTCGGGCGCGGGCGAACCGTCAGCGTGCAGGCCGGTGCAGGCATCGTCGCGGATTCGGACCCGGCAACTGAATTTCAAGAAACAGTAAACAAAGCCTCTGCGATGTTGAAAGCTATCGATATCGCGGAGACAAATCAATAGTTAGCCTGAGACACGAAGAGCGCAGAGAGATCTAAAAGGCTCTGTGACTCGGTGTCTCCGTGGCAAAGAAATGGAGTTACACATGACCAATACCAAACCCCGCCTCCTCACTGGTGACCGCCCAACAGGGCGATTGCACCTTGGACATTATGTGGGCTCGCTGGCGAACCGCGTGCGCATGCAGCACCAGTACGAATCCTTTTTCATCATTGCTGACCTGCATACGCTGACTACGAAGCCTGAGCCGCAATACATCAAAGAGATCCCACTCTATGTGCGCGAGACCGTGCTGGATTATCTCTCTGTTGGCATCGATCCGGAGATTAGTACGATCTTCGTGCAGTCGGCGATCCCCGAGACCTATCAGTTGAACCTGTTATTTGAAATGCTGGTCACTGTGCCGCGCCTGGAGCGCATCCCTTCGCTCAAAGATATGGCACGCGATGCCAATATCGACTCCATGCCGTTTGGTCTACTGGGTTATCCGGTATTGCAGGCGGTGGACATTTTGCTACCTCGTGCACATGTAGTGCCAGTAGGAAAAGATAACCAATCCCATGTGGAACTGGCGCGTGAGATTGCCCGTCGCTTCAATAACCTCTATGGCGAAGTATTTCCCGAACCCGAAGCGATCATTGGCGATGTGCCCACTCTCGTCGGCACGGATGGGCAGGCGAAGATGAGCAAGTCATTGAACAATGCTATCTATCTCTCCGATGATGCAGCAACCGTTGAAGAAAAAGTGAGGGGTATGTACACCGACCCCAAGCGCTTGCGCGCCACCGACCCCGGAACTGTGGAAGGCAATCCCGTCTTCATCTATCATGACGCGTTCAATCCTTCCCGCGCCGAAGTGGACGATCTCAAGGAACGTTATCGCGTGGGCAAGGTTGGCGATGTGGAAGTCAAGAAGAAACTGGCGAAAGCCCTCAACGATTTCCTTGAGCCCTTCCGCGAGAAGCGCGCCTATTACCTGGCTCACCCGACGATCCCACGCGACGTCCTGGCCAACGGCATCCGCCGCATGCAGTCCGAGGCCAAAGAGACCATGGACATCGTCCGCTCGATCACAGGCCTGGAATATTCCTTCGATTTGTTTGCCGATGAAGTGGATCTGTTTGGAGAGTATGACTAGCCACGGAGACGCGGAGACATTGAGAAAACCTTATTAAGGAATCTCCGCGACTCAGTGTCTCCGTGGCTAAGAAAGGTTTAAAGCTATGCTCGCTCTGATCGACAACTACGATTCTTTCACCTACAACCTCGTCCAATACCTCGGCGAACTGGGCGCGGATATCCATGTCTTCCGCAATGACCAGATTTCGCTGGACGAGTTAATCGCTCTCAAGCCAGACCATCTTGTCATCTCTCCCGGTCCCGGTGAACCCATCAAGGATGGGGGAGTCTCTCCGGAAGCCGTCAAACACTTTACAGGGAAGATCCCCGTGCTTGGCGTTTGCCTCGGGCACCAATGCCTCGGCGCCATCTACGGTGGCAACGTGGACCGCGCCGCGCGCCTGATGCACGGCAAGACGTCCTCTGTGAAGCATAACGGAGAAGGAATCTTCAAAGATATTCCTTCTCCGTTCGAAGGGATGCGCTATCACTCATTGATCGTCCACGAACCCGTACCCGCCGAGCTCGAAGTGCTCGCCAAGACTCCCGAAGGCGAGATCATGGCGCTCAAACATCGTGAACATCCAACATACGGGGTGCAATTCCATCCCGAATCCATTTTGACGGAACATGGCAAGAAACTGCTCAAGAACTTCCTAGACTTGAAACCTGCCCCCGCCGCAGGAGGAGAACATACTATGCTCAAACCCTTTATTGCCAAAGCCATCAACCGCACCGACCTGACTGCCGAGGAAGCGCAGGAAGCGATGAACATCATCATGACCGGTCAGGCCACGCCCGCGCAGATCGGTGCTTACCTCATTGCCCTCCGCATGAAAGGGGAGACGATCCCAGAGATCACAGGCTCCGTCCGTGCCATGCGCGCCAATGCGGTCAGAGTGGAGCTGAGCCAGACCGGCGAATCGGTCTATGATATCGTCGGCACAGGCGGGGACGGGGCGCATACGTTCAATATCTCCACCGCGGCAGCGTTCATTGTCGCGGGCACCGGCCGTAAAGTTGCCAAGCACGGTAACCGTGCTGCGTCCTCGCAGTGCGGCTCCGCTGACGTGCTCTCGGCGCTCGGCGTCAACCTTGACCTGACGCCCGAGCAGGTCGCGCAGGCCATCGAAGAGATCGGCATTGGGTTTATGTTCGCTCCCAAATTTCACCCTGCGATGAAGCACGCGATCGGTCCGCGCAAAGAGATCGGGCAGCGCACCATCTTCAACATCCTCGGTCCGCTTACCAACCCGGCAGGCGCGCACGTCCAGCTCACGGGTGTCTTTGCCCCGGCGCTGACGGAACCGCTTGCCAACGTGCTCAATGAGCTTGGCTCGAAAGCGGCAATGGTGATCCACGGCGCGGGCGGCACGGATGAGCTCAATACCTGCGGCGTCAATCGCGTCAGTCATCTTAAGGATGGGGCGGTGCGCACCTATGAGCTTGACCCAACCGATTTCGGTTTCTCGGTCGCTGCCATTCAGGATTTGCGCGGCGGAACTCCGGATGAATCTGCTGTGATGATGAGAGATCTGCTCTCGGGTAAACTGAACGGCCCGCGGCGCGAGTCTGTGTTGCTCAATGCTGCGGGCGCGCTGGCGGCGGAAACGGGTGATTTCCAGTCTGCGCTGGATGAGTCCGTTGCCTCTCTGGAAAGCGGCAAAGCCCTCGCTAAACTGGATGCGCTGGTGGAATACTCAAAGAGCTTTCAAGTGTTGCAATGAGTATCCTGGCTGAAATCATCGATCACAAGAGGATAGAAATTGCCGCGCTGGATGGTCGGTCACTTCGCCGCGCGGCAGAAGCTTCGCCTGCTCCAAGAGATTTTCTTGCTGCTCTGATAGGGGTAAAGGAAACAGGGGATAGGGGCAGGGTGAGTTTGATTGCCGAGCTCAAGCGCGCCTCTCCCTCCAAAGGGATTCTGGCTCCGCATCTGGACCTCTTCGATGTGGCAGATATCTATGCTCAAAATGGAGCTTCTGCCATTTCTGTATTGACCGATGAGAAGTTCTTTCAGGGTACATTGGAAACTCTTCGTCAGTTGCGTTTTATTCGTCAATTAAGCGTGTCTCTGCTGCGGAAAGACTTCATCATAGACGAAGTCCAGCTTTACGAATCAAGAGCCAGTGGCGCAGACGCGGTTCTCCTCATCGCCGCCGTGTTGACCGATGACGGGCACTTCGCCGATTTGCATGCGCTTGCGCTTGAACTGGGTCTGACACCGCTTGTAGAGATCCACGATGAACCGGAAACTGAACGCGCGCTGAAGTTGAAAGATGTGCGCCTGATCGGAATTAACAATCGTAATCTGGCGACCTTCCAGGTTTCCCTGGAAACCACAGAACGCCTCCGCCCAATGATTCCGAATAACATTCCCGTTGTAGCTGAATCGGGTATCTTTACTGCAAACGATGTGGAGCGATTAAAGCGAGCAAACGTGGATGCGATTCTCGTTGGAGAAGCGCTGGTTACTTCAGAGGATATTCCTGCAAAAGTGCGTGAACTCTCGCGTATAACGTCAAACGTCGAAAGCCGCGTGCCTTCCAGGCAAAACTGACATTCAACTTTAAACCTTCCACCTTTGACCTATGACTAAGATAAAAATCTGCGGAATCAGAACAGTACACGATGCGCTCGCCGCGCTGGACGCCGGCGCGGATATGCTGGGTTTCAACTTTTATCCGAAGAGCCCGCGCTGCATTGATGTGGGCAAATGCCGCGACATTATGTCTGTGATGCGCAAGTACGGGCAGATCACGTACGTCGGCGTATTTGTAAATGCTCCTGCGGAGGAGGTCCGTGCCACGATCGATACCTGTGGACTCAACCTGGCTCAACTCCACGGAGACGAGACCGCCGATATGGTCCAGTCCTTCCACGGGCGGGCATTCAAAGCATTTCGCGGTGTTCCTCCAAGCATCATCGGTTTTGCAAGAGACGAAGCTCCTGCATTGTTGGTGGATGCTTCTGTCAAAGGCTCGTATGGCGGAACCGGGACCCTTGCAGATTGGAACGCGGCGGCCGAATTGTCAACTCACTACCCCATCTTGCTCGCTGGCGGCCTGACGCCGGAGAACGTCGCGGAGGCGGTGCGGCGGGTCAATCCCTGGGGCGTGGATGTGGCCTCAGGTGTGGAATCAAGCCCGGGGGTGAAAGACCCGGTCAAGATGATGGCGTTCGTGCAGGCGGTTAAGAGACTGGAGACTCGAGACTGGTCTCCAGTCTCCAGTCTCCAGCTATGGAGGACCCCATGACCCTGCTATCCACAAAATTCGGACCCTACGGCGGACAATTCGTCCCAGAAACGCTTATGCCTGCGCTGATCGAGTTGGAAGAGGCGTTTGTCTCTGCCCGGCAGGATGCGGAATTCATTCGAGAGTTCGACAAACTCATGGCATCATATGTCGGTCGTCCCACGCCTTTGACCTATGCAAAGCGACTCTCGGAACAACTGGGCGGCGCACAGATCTATTTGAAGCGTGAAGACCTGGCTCATACCGGCGCGCACAAGATTAATAACGCGCTGGGACAGGCTTTGCTCGTCAAGCGCATGGGAAAGAAACGGATTGTTGCCGAGACCGGCGCGGGGCAGCATGGAGTTGCATCTGCGACCGCCGCCGCGTTGCTGGGACTTGAATGCGTGGTCTACATGGGCGTCGTGGACATCGCACGACAGGAGCCGAATGTCTTTCGGATGAAACTGCTCGGCGCGGAAGTGCGCCCGGTGACCTCCGGCACGCAGACCTTGAAGGATGCCATCAACGAGGCGATCCGCGACTGGGTGACGAATGTGCGCGATACACACTATCTGCTCGGCTCGGCGCTGGGGCCGCATCCCTATCCGACAATGGTGCATGAGTTCCAGTCGGTGATCGGGCGGGAGGCGCGTGAGCAAATGTTGCTGGAAACAGGCCGCCTGCCGGATACGGTCATTGCCTGTGTCGGGGGGGGCTCGAATGCCATTGGGGTCTTCAGCGGGTTTGTGGCCGATGAACAGGTGGAGCTGATCGGCGTGGAAGCGGGCGGAAGCGGGATCGCGACAGGCAGACATGCAACGAGATTTGGCGACCCTTCCAGGGGCCGGATCGGTGTGATCCACGGCACGCGTACCTATGTGTTACAGGATGAAGATGGGCAGATTGCAGAGACTCACTCCGTCTCGGCCGGCCTGGATTACGCCGCGGTGGGTCCTGAGCACGCGCAGATGAGAGATAATGAGCGTGCTTTTTATACATCTGCGACCGATGAAGAAGCGTTGGATGCCTTCCAGATGCTCTGCCACACCGAGGGAATCATCCCTGCCTTGGAGTCGTCGCATGCGGTCGCAGAGGCTGTGAAGCGCGCGCCGAAGTTGAGGAAAGACCAAATTATTTTGGTGAATTTATCAGGAAGAGGGGATAAAGATTTAAATACTGTGATTAAAGAGATTGGCGATATTTGATAATTCGATATTCGAATATCGCGTATCGAATTCCGAATTTCGAGGAACCATGAACCGAATTGAAGCCGCCTTTCAAAACAAACCCATCTTCATGCCTTACTTCCCGTTGGGGTATCCCGATCTGGATACATCCATTGACGTGATCGAAGCCCTCGCTAAAAACGGCGCAGACTTGATCGAAGTCGGCTTATCGTTTTCGGATCCGCTCGCCGACGGGCCTGTCATTCAAAAGGCGACGCAAGTCGCGTTGGAAAGAGGAATTACGGTTAAGAAGTCGCTTGAGGCGGTGAAGGAATTACGAAATCGCGGCGTGGAGATTCCCCTGGTGCTGATGGGATATTACAATCCCATGCTGGCGTATGGATTGGAAAAGTTCATCTGTGATGCAGTCGATGCGGGTGCCGATGGCTTCATCGTCCCCGATTTGCCGCCTGAGGAAGCGGATGAATTTGTAGGGGCAGGCGGCCGCCTGCCTGTACCGTTGATCCAGATGCTCGCGCCGACGACACCAAATGAACGCATGGAAATGGTTGCCCGAAAGGCAAAGGGTTTTGTCTATCTTGTTTCGGTGACAGGTGTGACAGGCGAACGGAAGTCCGTTTCAGAAGGGTTGGGCGATTTGATCGAGCGTGTGCGCCAACACACAACCGTACCTGTGTGTGTTGGGTTTGGCATCGGCACGCCGGAGCAAGCCAGGGAAGTTGGTAAGATGGCGGATGGGGTGATTGTTGGAACGGCCTGTGTCAGAACGATTGGGGAGAGTGAAACGCCGGTGGAAACGGCCATACAGTTCGCCGCAGAATTTCGAGAAGCCCTTCGATAATTACATAATGTGCCCAAGTATCTCGTCAAGTCGACGCTGGAAATAGGCTCGTTCCGCGCGGTTACCGCACGTGTCGGCGGCCGCCTCACGCTCGTTCACTCGGCGCACTGATCTGCGCGCACCGGATGCCATTGCCACCGCGATGGCACGGTCGTGGTTGGAGCGCAACATTGCCTGATATACTAGTCTGAACAAACGGAGGTGTACTATGCATATCGTAAAATTACTCGAGCGTCGTTTCCCAAATCACAAGACAGGAGTCAGGGCTGTATTGTTAATGCTGTCTGCCAGCCTGCTTTTACTAGGACTGGGGTTAATGTTTATTCAATAGCCGCCCTCAGGGAAGTAAGAAGGACACGTCAGGCGTGTCCTTCTACTTTTTACTGGGTCTCAAGTTTGTCTGTGTTTTTCGCGATCTCTAGCGTGCCCCCCGGCTCGAAATTACTTGTAAACCACCCGTAGGATCGTTCCCGGTCGGCGCCACCTTCGTCTGACAGCAACAATTGTTCAGCAATGACAGCCAGATCTTCAATAATTCTTTCATAGCGATAGTATGCCAGCGCAGACAGGTTTATTTGAGTCTCCCCATAACCATCATAAAATACGTTTACTTCCCTCTCACTCTTCCAGATATTATCGATTCCGCCGCCGATGAACATCAAGTCACGTTCTTTCGGCGCGAGGAGTGGGTTATCCCAATCGACGATGTAGAGCACAGGCAGCTGCTCGTCTGTACGGATCAGAATATTGCCACCGTGGAGGTCTGCATGGCACAAGACCATTTCCAATGGTTTAGTAAGAAGCTCTGAAGCCAGTTCTCCCGTGCGCTCGATGAGACGAGTGATCTCATTCCGTTTGGAATTCATGAACCCAGCTAATTTCGCTGCCGTAACATCTTTATAAGAATCCGCCTCAACCTGCTCCTGGAATGACCTGACCATCTCACGCCAGCGCGGATCGAAACTCTCGGCTGGAATATGTCTTTTGAATTCTGAAGGGACTTGCACAGCGTGAATCCGCTTGAGAGCCGCGCCGAGAGTTTTTCGATGAGCGTCAGTCAATTCCCGGTCAAAGCCATCTTTGCCCTCGATGAAAGGATATAAGATCATCTTATATCCGTCGAAGTCTGCCCAACCTTGTTTTGATTTTGTTTCATATGGAGAAATGATCTCTTGTATGCCCTGAGACTTGAGGAACAGAGGAACTGTCACAGTGATTTCTTCAAAACCTTTTCTCAATTTCAGGAAGTATATGTTTCCATCACCCGCGATGATGCGGAAGACAGCCGTACCCAGATCTGCACCGAGAGGGAGAAAGCTCAGTTCCTTAACGGGCAAATCGTATTCTGCTTGCAGGCGGGAAATGATCTGTTGATCGGGGATGTCAGGTTTTTCGAGCATATATGGATATTATATTCTTGACATTCTGGCTCGTGATTTTTCTATAAATGAAAAACCCTCGCAATTTACATGCGAGGATTTTGATAATTATTCTTTTGGATGTTCGGTCAAGGAGAACCAGTTGCCGCAGCCGTCCTTAAACAACGCTTCGATCCCGTAGAACTCCCTGGTCGGCGGCTTGAGGAATTCGATGCCTCTGGCTTTCAGCTCTTCGTATGTCTTTTGGCAATCGTCCGCCTCCCAAACACCACCGCTCATCGCGTCTTTTTCGAGAAGGGCTCGCACATGCGGGATCAGGTCTGACGAGAACATCGGCTCGACGGGTTCTGATAAAACGATCTCGATATCCGGTTGTCCCGGCGGCGTGACGGTCAGCCAGCGAAATCCATTGTCCATTGTGACATCGGTATGAACTTTAAAGCCGAGCTTGTTCACATACACGTCATACGCCTGTGTTTGGTCACGTACCAGGAGCCCGATATGGGAAAGTTTTGTGATCATGGTTCTCCTTTATGTGGGTTTTCCTTCCCTGGGAGGTTCCACCAAAATCAATTGGTTGCCCTCCGAGTCACGGATCATTGCATACGTTCCCCAGGGCTGCACATCCGGCTCCTGCGTGAATGTGACACCTTTTGCTTTGAGGTCAGCGACGAGTGCGTTCATGTCCTCAACATTAAAGGTCAGCGCCTGTGATTTGCCGACGGTCTGGCGGTAGTGCTCCCAATTTTCATCGGGCAGATACAATGTCACCTCCGTCGCCGCGCCCTTCGGAGCCACGGCAACCCAGCGATTGGTCGCACCCGGATAGAGGGGTGCATCCTGGCGCAATTCGAAGCCGAGGATGCGCGTGTAAAAGTCCTTGGCCCGGTCCTGGTCACTTACAAACAGCGATACGTTTCCAACACGGTTGATCATGGGAAGATCTCCTCTCTGGTTGATTTTCAAGTATCTTAGCGCAAATGTTCTAGGAATGCTTCTTGAAAATTGCGCTTTTATAAAAGAGGCCTCAAAACAATTTATCTTTCGCGTCAGAAACCCGGATGCCGTGCATGATCACATAACAATTGGGAATAAACTTGAGCGGATTCTTGCGCATCTCCCAGGCACGCGCCCGATAAATCGAAGGTGACCAGCCGACAATTTTATGGAACAGCATGCTGAATGACCCCAAACTTTCAAAGCCCACCTCAAAACAGATCTCGGTGACGGTCAGCTCACTTTCGGCCAGCAATTCCTTGGCGCGTTCAATGCGTCTGCGCGTCAGATATTCGTGCGGGGTTGTCTGAAAGGCGCGCCGGAAGGCCCGCAAGAAATGATAGCGCGAGAAATTGGCAATACGCGCCAGTTCGTCCAAATCGAGCGGCTGTGCATATTGAGCGTCAATTACTTCTCGTGCCCGCCTCAGCGATTCGTAATCCGCAGATCGTGCCATGGGAGGCCGAATTATACTGTAGCCAACCTTACATATTTGCTTTGATTGCCAACCCTGCGACAACACTCGTAAACGCGTTCGATTGCTTGACCTTCTCCGCGCCGAAGATTCGTGTAAGCATTTCTGTGAACAGGGGGATATTTGACGACCCGCCGGTCTTCACCACCGCATCGATCGAGCCAGGCTCCAGACCAGATTTCGCAATCGTGTCCAACAAGACGTCTTCCACATCTGCTACATAGTGCCGAATATCTGTTTCGAACTGGTGGCGGGTGTAGAGTTCCCAGAGGGCGATGTCTTTATCTTCCAGGGTGATGATGGTGGCTCCGTCGTTCGAGAGCGCGATCTTGCCTGCTTCCACGCGGTTGTAGAACGTAAATGCGAGATCGTTGTAGATTAGTCCCTGCAACGCTTTCACTTGAATAGGAGCTATTCCCGCCCGAATAGCTTTCTCAAGGATATTCTTATTGATGGGTGTGCCCAGGTACGGAAGTGCCATCCAATCGGGAACCGCCTGGATCATTTCCAGGATTTCAGGATGATGTGTGACCTGTCCAAACCCGAAGTGAGAGAGCATGCGCTTCTCGATGATCGTGCGGTCGAAGTCGCTGCCGGCGATGTCCACGCCCCCGCTGGCATAGACCTCACGCTTGCGTGGGTCTCCCAGACGCATCACGGCAATGTCGAGTGTGCCGCCGCCGAAGTCAAAGATGACCACGTTCTGCGGTTTCGTAATCGATTGTTCGTAATCCAGTGCGGCCGCGATAGGCTCAAGTTCAAAGTTTACAATTTTGAAGCCGGCTTCATGCGCGGCTTGCCGGAGAGTTTCCTGCGCCTTGTGATCCTGCTCGGGCGACTCGGAGAACTTGACCGGTCGCCCGAGCGTGACCGTGTCGATGGATTCATGCAGGACATCTTCCGCACGTTGTTTCAGCAGGCTCAAATATGTTTTTGCCAGATCACCCACAGTGTAATAACGCTCAAAGATTTGCGTGCCTGCGTATTTCTCTTTGCGGAGGATCGTCTTGAGATATTGCAGCAGACGCCCAGGTTGGAGTTCATCAACATAGACAAAAATATCCCGCACATAGTGCATATCTGAACCATAGACATCGATCTCACCCGCCCACTGTTTGACAAAGCGTCGCTGGCGATTGACGTTGTCACGGTAGTAGTTCTCCACCGCCTCCTGTCCGATCGACGTGCGATAATCGCGCGTGATGTAGAGCACTGTCTTGATCACTTCAGGCAGCACATTTTTCGGGTCCACGGGAAGCAGCCTGACATGCTGGCCGTCATATACAGCGATGCCGGAATTGGACGTGCCGAAGTCAATGCCAACCTTAGTACTCATGACGCGGCTCGCTTCTCCACCGGGGCGGGAATCATGCCGATGGACACGGCTACGCCAGTCAGACCTCCGGTTTCGATCGAACCGGCGCCGGTGAGGGCTTCCGCAGAATGCACGTTGAGATTCCCTGTGGAGTCTAGCACCGCAAGCCGGTCTCTCTCCCGAACCGATGCCGCGCCGATGAAGCGGACTCCCTGCTCGAGCCGGGAGGGCGGGATCAGCGCCTGCCCCCTGGCCAGGGGAGATTTTGACAATTCAAGGTTGTCCCCGTCGCGATGGATGACTTTGCCCGTTTGCGTCACGAAGAGCATGGACTCATCCGCGTGAGGCACGAACGACGCGATGACGTAATCGGAGGCGGTGAGACGGATGCGCTCCTCGGTGCTGTAAGAAAGCTCATCCACATCGAGCCCCAGCAGGTGGCCTTCGAAGGTCACAAAAGCAAACCTGTCTTTTTTCTGACAGAGAATTGTGTCAAAGGGTTGGTCCAATTTTTGCAGGGCACCTTTGCCGAGATAATGGTTGCCGAGGATCGACTGTGCCATGGACGTCATGGTTTTCTTCACGCAGCCCCGGCGGCTCACCTGCAGGAAGAAGTCGGAGAGGGGCAGGTGCGAGAGGGGTGTAACAGATGCCAGAAACTCCCCGGCCCGCGGCTCATCAGGCAGCGGGGCTCCATCCCAGGACCACGCTCCACCGGCGTCCACACATGGGATGGAATTAACCGGGCACGTGCTCACTCTTCCCGAGGTAAAGAGAAGAAGCACCTCTTCGTTGGAAGGGACAGCCAGCAAGCGCGGCTGCTCGCTGCTCGCCAGCGTTTCATCTGCAATGCGCCCCAGGGCCTGGAGGTCTGCGTTGAGCTCGATCCGGAAGAACCGCCCATAGGTGTTGTAGACCAACAGGCTGAACGCGGACTCTTCTGGAGCGTTGACCGGCAGCTCTGCCAATGCGGAAGCATCTGCGCCGAAGCGCCGCTTGAGCAGGTCCAATTGGTATTCCAGATGGACGATGCGCTTTTGATACTCTTCGACGCGCGTGCCATTTTGCAGGGCAATGTTTTCTGCCAGCAATTCCTCATTGCGCTCGGTGAGTTCACGCAGACGCCTGGCGATCAGTCTCACAATCATCACCGCGGACTCGGGTCGAGCCTCGGCTTCCTTCATCCATTCGTCGATTTTGTTTGAGAAAGACATATGGGTACCCTCGAACAAGTAATTATACATGATGGCATACAGATGGGGTACTAGTGTGCCCAAGGTAGGGTATTCATTACTTGATATCCCTTGGGAAGTCCCTGATTGACCCGATGTTCATTTAATACATAATTAGTTCTAGATTAAACACTTACCTTATAAGAATTGCCGACGTAAGTGAAACTATATTTAGGTATCGAGAAGGTGGCGATCCTTTTATCGAAAATGAGAAGGGAAGTCCTGAATCGAGCCACACTAAATAAGCCTGAAAAGGCGAAAGGATAGGATACTATGGATATTAATGCATGGGGAGCAGCGCTTACGACGTCGCTTGCGACCGCACTAAGTTTGTTCTTGGGAGCGATCCCGCGAATTATCGGCTTCCTGGTGATTATCATCATTGGTTGGCTGATCTCGGGAGCGTTAGCGGCCGGCGTCGCAGCTTTGCTGCGTGCCGTACGCTTTAATGATTTGGCCCAGAGCTCCGGCTTCGCTGGCTTTGTGCGAAACATGGGCATAAAGAAGGATGCATCCGGACTGCTTGCCGATATCGTCAAGTGGTTTGTGCGTCTGATCGTATTGGTTGTGGCGTTTGATGCGCTCGGCCTGCCCGCCGTTTCACAGGTCCTGCAGCAGTTCCTGCTCTGGATCCCGAACCTTGTCGTGGCAGTGGTCGTGCTTGTGATCGCTGGTCTCGCGGCGAATGCCCTGAGCAACCTGATCCGCGGCGCCACGGCGCAGGCTGGGTTCGACAACCCGGATCTGCTGGCGACGATCGCCCGTGTGGCCGTCTGGGCCTTCGGCATCGTTGTTGCCGTCAACCAGATTGGTATTGCCCAGGAACTGGTCAACACACTGTTCATGGGCTTTATCGGGGCGCTCGCCCTGGCAGCCGGCCTGGCCTTTGGTCTGGGCGGACGTGAAACTGCTGGCCGGATTGTGGACAATTGGTACAACCGGGGTCGCGCAGCTCAGCCCAAGATAGAGCGCGCTGCCGAGAATGTGGAGCGCCAGGCACAACGCAATATGCCCTCCACCCGCGGAGCGGATGACTAGTCCGTTAGTTTAGTGTTACATAATTTGTAAGAGCGTTGCCGGCTGGCTGTCGAGAGGATGGCCAGCCGGATCTTTTTAAAAGCACATAATTTTTTCCTCTTAAAGGCTCCAACTTATCAAAATTATATAGTTCTTGCCGGGCTGGCTTGCGCTATTCTGCGCTAAAACCGACATATAATTGCACCCAGAAAGGACCGCAAACATGGATGCATCCGTCAGCCGGGTGAACCGTTCGAAAGAAGCGGCGAGACAAAGTTACAACCGTCTGAGTCGCTGGTATGATCTCCTCGCCGGGAGCACTGAAAAAAAGTATCGCGACTGGGGGCTTCAAAAACTTTCCGCGCAGCCAGGTGAAAAAATTCTGGAAATCGGCTTTGGGACCGGACATTGTCTGGCATCCCTGGCAAATGCCGTGGGTTCCACCGGACGCGTGATCGGCCTGGATATCTCGGATGGGATGCTGACCGTCGCGCGCGAGCGCCTGCAGCAGGCAGGCCTGATCGATCGCGTCGACCTGTATTTGGGCGATGCGGCCAGGCTCGACTTTATCGAGACCACAAGCCTTGACGGCGTCTTCATGAGCTTTACCCTGGAACTGTTTGACAATCCCGAAATCCCGCGCGTGCTGCAGGAATGTCATCGCGTCCTGAAGCCGGGAGGCCGATTGGCAGTGGTATCAATGACCAAGACCAACCCGCCCGGCATAGCTGTCCGTATGTATGAGTGGTTCCACGAACACATGCCTGACTACGCGGACTGCCGTCCCATCTTTGCGCGGCAGGCGCTCGAGCAAAGCGGATTTGCCATTCAGGATATCAGTGTTTCTTCCATGTGGGGTCTGCCTGTAGAAATTGTGCTGGGGAAGAAACTGTGAAAATCATTTACATCGCCACGGGTGCGGCCAATATGTATTGCGGCAGCTGCATGCATGACAATGCGCTTGCCGCCGCGCTGAAGGCCGCGGGGGAGGACATCAGCCTCTTTCCGCTTTACACCCCCATGCGATTAGATGAAGAGAATGTGGGTGAGCGCCGGATCTTCTATGGCGGTATCAAAGCCTATCTGTTACAAAAGTATCCACGTCCATTCTTTGGGCGTGAACTCTTATTCCGGATCGCGGGGTCACAGGCTCTTCTACGGCTGATGCCCCGCTTTGATATCGGCAGTGCCGTGGACCCTGTGGCGAATGCCCAGCTGACGATCTCCATGCTGAAAGGTGAAGATGGGAACCAGCATGAGCTGCTGGAGGAATTGGTCGGCTGGATCAAATCTACGTATCGACCAGATGTCATTCACATTACAAACACTTTATTAATCGGTGTGGCGCGCCAGTTCAAACGCTCTCTGGATGTTCCCATCACCTGCGGGTTGCACGGCGAAGACATCTTTTTGGAAGGGATGCCTCAGCCGTATCAAAACGAAGCATTGAGCCTGATCCGTGACCGCGCCCAGTATGTGGATCGCTTTCTGGCGATCAGCAGTTATTACGCGGAGATGTTCTCAAGCTGGGTTAGGCTGGATCGCTCAAGTATTGATGTGGTGTGGCCCGGGATCGCTCTGAACGACTACCGCCATCTCGCGAAGCAGCAAGCTCCCACTCGCCCACTGACTATCGGTTTTCTCGCGCGCTTTGTCCCAGAAAAAGGACTGCATTTGCTGGTGGACGCCTTTATTCGTTTGGCACGCTCGGGAGAATTTCCAAATCTTCAACTCGTGGCCGGTGGTTATGTGAGCCGCGCGTACGAAACATATATCAATGGCATCCGCAAGACGATCAGGGAGAATAAGCTTGAAGATCGTGTTAAGCTGTTGGGCACGCTGGAGCGCGCCGAAAAGCTGGATTTCTTCCGGCAGGTCGATGTCTTTTCGGTGCCCGCGACCTATCGCGAGCCCAAGGGAATATCAATTCTTGAAGCGCTGGCCAGCGGCGTGCCGGTTGTACAGCCCGATCACGGGGCGTATCCCGAGTGGGTCCATGCCACGCAGGGAGGTCTACTGCATCGTCCGCATGACAGCGCAGACTTGGCGGAAAAACTTGCTTGTCTTTTGCGGAATGCAGATTTGCGCGCACACATGAGTCAGCAGGCGCGGCAGGCCGCCTGGGAAAATTTTTCCTCTGCGTGCATGGCCGCGGCGACGGTAAGAGTATTCAAACAATTAATACCGGCAAAATCCCCTCTTGACGCATTGCCATCACTGGCATAGAATTGCGCCCAATATGCTTAAGTCCACTCGCTGGTTTGCGTTTTACTTTTATTACGGTCACCGAACCCCGGTTGCCGTTGGTGGCGCTTAAGTATAGAGAACCATATCTCTGTAAAGAAAGAGCGAGACCATACGGTCTCGCTCTTTTATTTTTCCTCTCCTCACCCCTCTCCCATCTGACCTCCTCTAAGGATGGGAGAGGGGCCCAGGGATGAGAAACAGGAGCAACCAATGACTATTCGCGGACTTCGTGGAGCAACAACAGTTAGCGCTGATGAACCCGACCTGATCCTGCAAGCCACCCGTGAGCTGCTGGAAGCCGTTCTGGAGGCGAACTATACAATGAAGCCTGACGATGTAGCCAGCGCCATCTTTACGGTGACGGACGATCTAACCTCCACGTTTCCCGCGCAGGCCGCCCGCCAGATGGGCTGGGATATGGTCCCGATGTTGTGCGGGCGTGAGATCCCTGTGCCAAGTAGCCTGCCGCGTGTAATCCGTGTGCTCGTCCACTGGAACACGGAGCTGCCCCAATCTGAGATCAAACACGTCTACTTGCGTGACGCCGTGAAGCTACGTCCTGACCTGGTTGCGGCACAATAAACTTAAGATGAAAAGGAAGAAGAGATTATGTTGATCGTCATGAAACCCAATTCCACGCCCCAACAGATTGAAAACGTGATCAATCAAATTAAGGAAGCCGGCCTTGCCGCGCATTTATCACAGGGTATTGAAACCACCCTGATCGGCGCGATCGGCGAGACGCATGATCTCCCCACCGAACGCTTCGAAGTGCTCGATGGAGTGGACATGGTCAAGCGCATCACGCAGCCTTTCAAGCTTGCCTCGCGACAGTTCCATCCCGAAGACTCGATTTTCCCGATTGACGGTTTCCATGTGGGTGGAAATGAAATTGTCGTCATTGCGGGCCCCTGCTCGGTGGAATCCCGCTCGCAGATCCTGGAAACGGCGCAGGCCGTGCGCGAAGCAGGAGCCAATGCTCTGCGCGGCGGCGTGTTCAAACCTCGTACCTCTCCGTACTCCTTCCAGGGGTTAGGAGAAGAAGGACTCGAGTATCTGGCCGAAGCACGTGAGCAGACTGGCATGCCCATCGTCGTGGAGATCATGTCACAGACACAGCTCGATCTGATGGTCAGATACGTCGATGTGCTGCAGGTAGGTGCGCGCAACATGCAGAACTTCAACCTCCTGCGCGCGATCGGCGAGACGCGCAAAAGTGTTTTGCTCAAGCGTGGTTTGTCGGCGACCATCGAAGAATTATTGATGTCGGCGGAGTACATCCTTGCGGGCGGCAACAAACAGGTAATGCTGTGCGAGCGCGGCATCCGCACCTTCGAGACGGCAACGCGCAATACGACCGATATCAATGCAGTGCCGGTGCTCAAGAACCTGACGCACCTGCCCGTCATCCTGGATCCCTCGCACGCCACCGGTCATTCGGACTATGTCCCCGCGATTGCGCGTGCCGCCATTGCCGCGGGCGCTGACGGCCTGATCATCGAGGTGCATCCTGATCCGAAGCACGCGGTCTCCGATGGCAAGCAGTCGCTCAAGCCCGAGACATTTGCGGAGATGGTGAAACAGGTGCGGGCAATTGCCGAAGCGATGGGTCGCCGGATCGCGCCGATCAAAAAGCCCGTCACTGCAGGGTGGTAAACGATATGGAGGATGGCTTTCGACTACGAGACTCAAAGATTGCGATCGTCGGTTTGGGATTGATGGGCGGCTCGCTCGCCCTGGCCTTACAAGGGAAATGCGCCGCGCTATATGGCATCGACTCGGATCACGCGACCCGTCAGCTTGCCCTCGATAAACAGATCGTGGACGAGGCTGACAGCAATCCCGCCAAACTCTTGCCTCGAGCGGATCTCATTGTCCTGTCCACACCTGTTCCCACCATCATTGAATTTATCCATCGATTACCAGCGCTCGTACAGCAGCCTTGCGTGATTCTTGATCTCGGCTCAACCAAGAAGGACATCCTGCAAGCCATGTCTGCGTTGCCTGACTACTTCGATCCTATCGGCGGACACCCGATCTGCGGGAAAGAAAGACTTGGGCTTGAAAATGCAGAGTCGGGGTTATTTCAGAACGCCTCGTTTGTGATTACACTATTAGAGAGGACAACATCTCGCGCTCGAACTGCAGCCAAAGAAATCGTCAGCGTAATTGGTGCGCATTTGATAGAAATGGATGCTGAAGAACATGACCGTGCGCTGGCCCATACTAGCCATTTACCATTTCTCCTGGCTTCAGCCCTTGCTCACTCCACTCCTTCTGAGTTTTCTACATTGATCGGATCCGGTTTCCGCTCCACTGCGCGCCTCGCAGGCTCTCCAGCTTCCATGACACTGGGTATCTTGCAATCGAATCGCGAAAATGTTCTTCGAGCCATTCAGAGCTTTCAGGCCTCTCTAAATCAAATCGTCTCTGCTTTACAAGCTGAGAATCACAGTCAACTCGAATCCCTCCTAAACGAATCTCGCACTACCTATCATTCTCTAGTCTCCAATCTCTAATCAAAAATTACTACTTCCCAATTACCGCCTTACCATGCAAATCACCCCCGTCCATCATCCCCTCAACGCCACCGTCCGTGTCCCCGGCTCCAAGTCACTTACCAACCGGGCATTGCTGATCGCGTCGCTTGCGGGTGGAAGAACGCGCCTCACCAATGCCTTGTTCTCCGATGACTCTTGCTATTTTGCCAATGCACTGCAAACCCTGGGCTTTGATGTGCAGCTCGATGAATCGAAACAGGAAATGATCGTTAACGGACTCGGCGGAAACATTCCTACCCCTCAGGCGGAACTTTATGTTGGCAACGCCGGGACGGCTGCGCGCTTCCTCTCCGCGTTTCTGACACTTGGCAACGGTGAGTATGTCTTGGATGGCGACGCCCGCATGCGAGAGCGCCCTATTGGCGATCTGGTCGATGCATTAACTCAACTGGGTGCAAAACTGGAGATAAAGGATAACTGTCCACCTGTGAGAGTCGTTGCCTCCGGGCTGTCTGGAGGAAAAACGAAAATAGCGGGAAATATTTCTTCTCAATTTCTTTCTGCCTTATTGATGGTTGCCCCTTATGCAAAATCTCCAATCGAAATTGAAGTGACCACTGATCTGAACTCCAAGCCCTATGTGGACATGACGATTGCGATGATGGAAGACTTTGGCGTGCCGGTCGAACGTCAAGGCTATGAACGTTTCATAGTTCAACCTTCTTTCTTCTCCCCTCTTTCCTCCTATTCCATCGAATCCGACGCTTCTGCTGCCTCCTACTTTTTCGCTGCCCCGGCCATTTGCGGCGGGACTGTCCGTGTGGAGAACATCTCGCGTATTTCCAGACAAGGAGATATTGCTTTTTTGGATGTACTCGAACAAATGGGGTGCAGTATTAAGGAAGGAATCAATTTTGTTGAAGTAACAGGCACAGAAGATTTGACAGGCATGGATGTAGATATGCGTGACATTCCCGACACCGCCCAGACGCTGGCTGCCGTTGCGCCTTTTGCATCTTCTCCTATGAGGATCAGGGGTATTGCTTCGGCACGCGTCAAGGAAACCGACCGTGTCCATGCCACCTGCACGGAATTGGCGCGGCTCGGCGTTCGCGTAGAAGAGCATCAAGATGGTATGACGATTTATCCATCCGACGAGATTCAGCCTGCCAGCATACAAACCTATAACGACCATCGCATGGCCATGTCCTTTGCGCTGATCGGGCTGCATGTCCCTGGAATTACCATTGAAAATCCAGCCTGCGTGTCGAAGACGTTCCCTCACTATTTCGAAGTGTTGGATACTTTGCGATGATCAAACTTGGATTAATCGGTTACCCGCTTGGACACAGCCTGTCTCCTCGTATCCATGAGGCGGCTTTGAGATCAACGGGTTTAGGAGGCAATTATTCACTATTCCCTATTGAACCGGATAATAGACAAGCATTAAAAGACTTACTTGCCCGCGTCCGCATGGGAGAAATCACCGGTCTCAACGTAACCATTCCGCACAAGCAAAATGTTATTCCAATGCTGGACGAACTGACACCAACGGCCAAAGCCATCGGCGCGGCAAACACGATATTTTTGCGCGATCACAAACTCGTTGGAGACAACACCGATGCCCCGGGATTCTTGGCAGATTTGAACCGCTTTCTAGCCGCAGAGACGCAGAGACACGAAGTCTTAGATGTTCTTATTTTGGGAGCGGGGGGATCGGCGCGAGCGGTGCTGTATGCACTTTCACAGGATGGTTGGAGTGTCACTATTTCTGCAAGGCGACTTGAGCAGGCTGAGGCGTTGGTCAGATCTTTCGCACCATACAAATTACAAATTACCAATTACGAATTATCAAATATCGACTTGTCGACTGTCTCTCTGATTGTAAACACCACTCCAGTCGGAATGATTCCAAACATTGCCCGATCACCATGGCCAGAAAATGTACCTTTTCCGCCTCAGGCAGCAATTTATGATTTGGTCTACAATCCAAGAGAAACAAAATTGGTGCGAGATGCACATCACCAAGGATTGCATGCAACTACAGGACTGGGTATGCTTATAGAACAGGCGGCTCTTTCATTTCAAATTTGGACAAACCAAAGGCCCTCTAGAGAAGCGATGCGTGCAGCCACCGAACAGTCTCCAGTCTCTAATTACTAATTACCAATTGCTACTTACCAATAACGGAGTCCTCACTCATGTTGCGTTTCCTCACCGCCGGTGAATCCCACGGTCCCTCACTGACAGCTATTCTGGATAGCATGCCTGCGGGTCTTCGCATCACGTCTGAGGTGATCGACAAAGAACTGGCCCGCCGGCAAAAGGGGTACGGTTCGGGCGGGAGAATGAAGATCGAAAAAGATACCGTGCAGATTTTGGGCGGTGTCATGGCGGGTGAAACAACCGGTGCGCCGATTGCGCTGCTGGTGCAAAACGATGATCATATTAAATGGAAGGGCAAAGCAATCGAGCCGATGACGGCCCCGCGCCCGGGGCACGCCGATCTGACTGGGGCGGTGAAATATGGCTACAAAGATCTACGTCCCGCGCTCGAGCGTGCCTCGGCCCGCGAGACGACCATGCGTGTGGCGGTTGGTGCGATTTGCAAGCACTTCCTTTCCCAGTTCGGAATCGTCGTCGGTGGCTATGTTGTCTCGATTGGCGAAGTCACAGCGGATTTTGGCGACATGCCCTATGAAGAACGATTTACCCGCGCCGAAGAGTCGGATGTGCGCTGTCCGATAGAGTCATCTGCCAGCCAGATGCGGGCGGAGATCGAGAAGACCATTCATGGCAAAAATACTTTGGGCGGTGTCCTCGAAATTATTGCACTCAATGTTCCCGTTGGACTGGGAAGTTTTGCCCAGTGGGACAAACGCCTGGAAGCGAAACTTGCCATGGCCGTGATGTCTGTGCAGGCGATCAAAGGCGTGGAAGTTGGTGACGCATTTGCCAACGCGCGGCTGCCAGGGACACAAGTCCATGATGCCATAACGTTGGAACATTCAAATGTTCAACGTTTAACCAATAGAGCTGGCGGTACGGAAGGCGGAGTCAGCAACGGACAGCCGATCGTGCTCCGCGCTGCAATGAAACCGATCGCCACAACGCTTCTACCGCAGCAAACCGTTGACCTGGCATCCGGAACGGAATCTCCCACCAAATACGAGCGCTCCGATTTTTGCCCGGTGCCGCGGGCAGTTCCTATCCTGGAGGCGATGGTTGCCTTTATCTTGGCGGATGCACTCATCGAAAAACTTGGCGGCGACTCGCTGAATGAAATGAAGCCACGCTTTGAAACACTGCGCAAAGCCCGGCTCGAAGATCTGCAGATGGACAACATTCCCCATGTTTACTGGGATTAGTGCTTGCTGAATAACAATGATTGATTTTACGTATTCTCATTTGCTTTTTGGAATTGCTATTCTTGCTGTTATCCTGATTCATTTGAGGAAACAAAACCGCAGCTTCTGGTATCTTCTCTTCTTCTCTGTCTTTTGGATATATCTTCTTTTTGTTGCTAGCGTGATTGTTTTCCCGATTGCCCCATTATCCAAGGAACATTTATTCCGACCAAATCTTAACCTCATTCCTTTTTATTTTGGCACGTGTGACATGCTGTGGCTTTGCTTGCAAAACGTTATGGGAAATATTTTTCTCACAATGCCATTTGGTTTTGGAATCAGCTTTGTCTCTCGTGTAAAACTAAAAGATGTTCTCCGGATGTCATTCCTCGTTGGGACAGTGTTTGAATTGATTCAACTTGTGATCTCCTTTGTTTTTCGGTCTCCTTTTCGTGCAGTTGATATCAATGATGTCATCCTGAATGCCACGGGTGTTTTGCTTGGATATGGTGTCTTTAGAATATTTGGCTGGTTGTATCTATACACTACTCAACGATTTGCAATCCATAACAAATATATTTTCGCCTATATCTATGATGTTGTCCGTCAGCCCTGATTGCTGAACACGTTTTACTTATGCCTCATATTTTCCTCTATGGTCCTCCCGGGACGGGAAAATCCACAATTGGAAAAGCGCTGGCGCGCAATCTCCATCTGCCATATGTGGATTTGGATCGCGTCGTCGAATCGAACGCGGGCATATCCATCGCGCAGATCATGGCGCAACAGGGCGAAAGTGCATTTCGGGACCTGGAGACCGCTGCCTTAAAAGAAATTGTAGGTCATGCTTCCAGCGTGACAAATGCCCCGGACAAAGTCATTGCTCTTGGTGGCGGCGCGCTATTGCGAGAGGAAAACCGTGCTATGGCTGAGACACACGGCGGGGTGATTTTACTTGTGGCCAGCCTAGATACACTTCTCAAGCGCCTTAAAAATGAAGCGGGCAAACGACCTTTGCTGGCAGGAGATGTGCGCGGCAAGCTAACCAGATTACTCACTCAGCGCCAGCAGCATTATTCGTCCTTTCCGCGGCAAGTGGATGTCAACGGAGGAACTGCCTCACAAAATGCATTGGACGTTCAAACCCGGCTTGGACGATTCCATTTGCGGGCGATGGGAGAATACGATGTGCTCGTCGATCGTGTGGAAAACATCAGCGGCTTACTCACGCAACGCGGATTGCAAAATCCAATCGTCGTGACGGATGAGAATGTTGCAGCATTGCATGCCGAACGCGTAATCGACGCTCTCCGCGGGGCAGGATTTGTTCCGAGCTTGATCACCGTTCCCGCCGGAGAGGCTTATAAGACACTGGAGACAGTTCAGCAACTCTGGCAGGGATTCTTGCAGGCAGGGCTGGACCGCAAAAGTACGGTTATCGCGTTGGGTGGCGGTGTGATCGGCGACATGGCAGGCTTCGCCGCATCGACATATATGCGCGGCATCCCCTGGGTGTGCGTGCCAACGACCCTGCTTTCCATGGTGGATGCGTCGCTGGGCGGCAAGACGGGGTTTGACTTGCCTCAGGGCAAGAACCTGATCGGCTCCTTCTATCCACCGAGACTGGTCCTGGCGGATCCGTTGGTGTTGAAGACATTACCTGGAGCCGAATTCATTTCGGGACTCGCGGAGGTCGTGAAGCATGGCATCATTTCAGATCCGGAGTTATTCGATTTATGCGCGCGTGGCATGGACTGCATCAAAGATGACCTTGAGCAAATCGTCAGGCGCGCCATGGCGGTGAAAATTAAGGTCATTGAAGAGGATCCTTATGAGAAAGGATTCCGCGCGGCATTGAATTTAGGGCATACCGTGGGACATGCTGTGGAACTGGTCAGCAAGTTCGAGCTGCGGCACGGCGAGGCAGTAGCGATCGGGATGGTGGCCGAAGCAAAGCTCGCGGAACGTTTATCGGTAGCGGAAAAAGGCTTGTCGGACATCATCGGTGAAGTCTTAATTAATCTGGGCCTGCCTGTTCGAATTCCTGAGGAATTATCGCGCGAGAGACTTATCCAGGTGATGAGAGTGGATAAAAAGAAACATGCCAAAGCGATTCGCTTTGCGCTACCCGCTGAAATCGGCAGAGTGGAGCTGGTGGAGGTAACAGATTTGGAGTCAGTGTTAGTGTAATTGTTCGCGCTGAGCGGAGGGTCGAGTGTTTGTCGAGACCCGTAGACGAAGCGCTTTATTTGATCAAAGTAGAGCAGTATCACTCACCCGCTCTCACCTGCACTTGCGCCAGGTGCAAGTGTCGTCTGCGCTCACTACACCTGCCCTGGCGGGCGGTGCCAGGGTTGTCCCGATGCTTTTCGGGAGCGCGAGGAAATGAGGAGTTATGAAAATTCTTATCTTGCACGGACCTAATCTGAATCTGCTTGGCACGCGCGAGACAGAGATCTATGGCTCCATGACGTTGTACGACATCAACACCGCCTTAACCGATTTGGGGAAAGAGCTCGGTGCAGAACTGAAATGCTTCCAATCAAATCACGAAGGCGCGCTGATCGATGAGCTGCAGGAAGCGCGTACATGGGCCGATGGGGTCTTGTTTAATCCTGGCGGCTACACCCATACATCCGTTGCGCTGCGCGACGCGATTGCAGCGATCAGAATTCCGGTGATCGAAGTGCATTTGTCGAACGTGTATGCGCGCGAGGAATTCAGACATCATTCAATGATCTCGGCGGTCTGCAAAGGCAAGATCGTGGGCCTGGGCTGGCGATCGTATACATTGGGGTTAAGGGCTCTGGCAGAGATCTTGTCAGACAAGCACAGTGATCATTGAACGGTGGCCGGTGAAGGTCAGAGACGTATGGGAATCGTCAGGTAAGATTTTTCATTCTCCTGCGTCCTCGATTTAATCAGGACAATGGTCCGCCTCCATTGTTTTCTCATCATGGTCTAATCGAAAAGTTCATAATTGAGAGTAAGATTGTTTTGTTCCCGGCCGTTCCAAGATTACTATTTAGTGGTGCAAATCCAAAAACTGGATGTCTATGAACGAACCTTCTTTATCTGTGAACGAAAAAATCCGAAACCGGTTCATGCGTTTGCGTGAACGTGTGAGAAGAATCTTTCCTTTCTTCTCAGGCGTATTGGCCGCTCTCCTGGCCCTTTTTCTTTACAACTTCCTCTTCCCCGGAAACAGACCCTTAACCCAGACCGAAGTGAATGCAGTGGTCTCCAGTGCGATGGCCTCTGCTACGCCGCGCTCGCCCTATGCAGTGCAGGTGTTCCAGATCATCCAGCCTTCACTGGTGTGGATCGAGTCCGGCGGTGAGAGCGTTGATAATCAACGACAAACCGCACTGGGGACGGGGGTCATCATTGACCGTTTTGGAAACATCCTGACGAGTCTGCATGTTGTCGATGAGTCACCGAGCATCCGGCTGACATTTGCGGATGGCACGCAGTCGCGGGCGGTGATCGCTTCTGCCCAACCGGAAAAAGATATTGCGGTGCTTCAGGCAGAGACGTTGCCGCAGATGTTCCTCCCGGCCACGCTGGGGAACGCGGGCGCTTTACAGGTGGGGGATGAGGCCTTTGTGGTCGGTAATCCGTTTGGCTTGCATAGCTCGATGAGCTCGGGCGTGATCTCAGGTTTCAATCGTACATTTCAACCGCCAGGGGCCGCGCAAGCCATTGAAGGATTGATTCAGATCGATGCTGCTGTGAACCCTGGCAACTCGGGAGGTCCGCTCTTAAACCGCTATGGTCATGTGGTAGGGATTGTGACCGGGATCGTGAATCCCACTGAGGATAGTTTCTTTATCGGCATCGGCTTTGCTGTGCCGATCGATGCCGCTGCAGGTGGAGCAGGTTTGCCGCCGTATTAATCAATATTTTAGATATAGAGATCAGAGAGAGAAGAAAGGAAAACGCGAATGGTTCAAAACACAAGCACCGAAAACCGTACACCGATGGAAAAGGTCTTATATGAGGTCAAGAAAGTTATTGTGGGGCAGGATCACCTTCTCGAGCGGATGGTG
>DATHTL010000222.1:0-12809 GCA_035463255.1 Anaerolineales bacterium
AAAATTAAGAAAACTCCGTGACTCAGTGTCTCTGTGGTTAGGAATAGCGCCGGTTATTCAGTTCCACGCAAGCGTGGATCCAGTGCATCGCGCAGTCCATCCCCAATCAGGTTAAAAGCGGCAACGGTGAACAGAATGGCCAATCCCGGAAAGAGCGAGAGCCAGGGATGGGTGGCGATGTAGTTGCGGCCCTCACTGATCATGACCCCCCATTCAGCAGTGGGAGGCTGAGTGCCAAAACCAATGAAGCTGAGTCCCGCAGCAGACAGGATCGCGCCGCCCATATCGAAGCTGGCTTGCACCAGCAGGGGCGCCAGGGTGTTGGGCAGGATATGGCCCCACACAATGCGATTCGCCGAAGCGCCGAGTCCACGCGCCGCCTCCACATACTCTCGCTCGCGCAGCGATAGCACCTGCGCCCGCACCAGCCGGGCATACACAGGCCATGTGACCACGGCGATGGCGATCATGGCGTTGGTCAGGCTGGGACCGAGCGCGCCCGAGATGGCCATGGCCAAAATGAGCGCGGGGAAGGCGAAAAAGACATCGGTGAGGCGCATAAGACCTTCGTCCAGCCAGCCGCCGGCATAGCCGGCGACAAGCCCAACGAGTGTGCCGACGCTGGCAGCCAGGCCCACAACCACCGTCCCGATCAACAGCGAGATGCGCGCGCCATAGATCATCCGGCTGAGGACATCCCGCCCGAGCTGGTCGGTGCCCAGCCAGTTCGTCGCCGAGGGTGGGTTCAGTCGGGTGGAGAGAACCTGCTTGAGTGGATCGGCTGGCGCGAGGAGCGGCGCCGATACCGCGATCAAGGCCAGGAGGACAAGCAGCACTAAGCCGACCACGGTCAGGGGGCTGCGCCGCCAGGCCGGTCGCCGGGGCCTACTGACAGGCGCGATGAGTGTCTCAGCCATGGCGGATCCGCGGGTCGAGCCATTGATACCACAGGTCAACGATCAGGTTCGTGACTGTGTAGATGAGCGCCGCGAGTAAGGTCACACCCATCACCGCCGGGAAGTCGAGGTTGATCGCCGAGCTGGTGGCATAGCGCCCCAAACCCGGCCAGCTGAAAATGGTCTCGGTCAGCACGGCACCCGAGAGCAGGCTGCCGAAGGTCACCCCGATCGTTGTCACAGTGGGGATCAGTGCGTTGCGAGCCGCGTGGCGCCACACGACCCTCCCCTGGCGAAAGCCCCTGGCTTGCGCCGACAGCACATACTGCTGGTTGAGCACCTCGAGCATGCTTGAGCGCATCATGCGAGCGATAATTGCCGTGGAGAAATAGCCCAGCGCCAGCGCGGGTAAGAACAAATGATGTATGCTGCTCCAGAATGCTGTGTAGTCTCCAGCCAGGAGGCTATCTACGGTGAATAGGCCGGTGACTTCCGGCGGAGGGGGAATGAACTTGTCGATGCGGGCGCCACCCGGTAGCCAGCCCAGGCGACCATAGAAGAAACCGATCAGGATAAGTCCCAGCCAGAAAATAGGAACAGATCCACCAACCAGTGAGATGATGCGTACGACATGGTCGGGCAGACGGTTGCGCGCCGTGGCCGAGACCACCCCGGCTGGCACGCCAATGAGGATAGAGAGCACCAACGCCGTCAGCGACAACTCAAACGTCGCCGGAAAGAAATTGCGCAGATCATCGGCCACCGGCCGCCGGGTGCGAAGGCTGATCCCCAAGTCCCCCCGCAGGAGGTTGGTGACGTAGATCCAATATTGCTCGGGCACGGGCTTGTTCAGCCCATATTTCTCGCGGAAGGCATCGATCTGCGCGTCCGTGGCATGGTCGCCAAGCGCCACAATGGCCGGGTCGGCAGGGACGAGATGTGAGATGCCGAATGTGATGATCGAAATACCGATCATCACAGCCGCGAAGCCTACTAACCGTCGGAGCAGGTAAGAGAGCAGATTCATGAAAGGCGCCTTCCGGCAAGCGGCAATATCACGCCGGCCAGTGAAACACTGGCCGGCGCATGGGTTCGTCTGGTGAGGGGTTAACTAGGCGATCTTTACGATGGTCCAGAAGTCGGTAAAGCCCATCGGGTTCCATTCAAAGCCCTGAACCGTGTTGCGGACCCCGAACAAGGCCGCCGGCTGGTAGAGGACAGCATAGGGTCCGTTGTGCAGCACGTAATCGGTGATCTCCTTGTAGGCCGCCTCGCGTTCCGCGGCATCCGTCATCACTGCCGCGGCTTTCGCCTGGGCGGCAATGTCGGTATCATTCCACGAGTTACGCCAGGCAATGGAGTTCGCCTCATAATCGGTAAAGGGCGTCACATTTGTGTCTGGGTCGGCGAAATCGGGACCCCAGTAGAGCAGCGCCAACTGCGCTCCCTGGGCGCGGTACGCATCCAGCAGTTCGGCAAAGGTTACCTGCCTGATTTCCACGTTCACACCGATCTGAGCCCAGTCTGACTGGAGCTTGGCAGCCAGGTCGGACCACTGAACGCCGCCCGGCGCCGCGCCGTCCGGGATCATCAATTCAAGGTTGACATCGCTGACTCCGGCCTGTTCGAGCAGAGCCTGGGCGCCCTCCAGATCCTGCTGGAAAGGCGCGTCGGGATTGTGGCCAAACATGGGGGAAGGGATGATGGTTTGGACCTTCTGGGCATTGCCCGACAGCAGGTCGTTGACAATGCCATCGTAATCAATGGCCATGCGCAGCGCCTCGCGCACATCCGCGTTGTCCAGAGGAGGCACGGCGACGTTCATCCCCACATAGAACAGACGCAGGTCCTCGCCCTGGACGCTGGTCGCGTCTCCGCTGAGGGTCGCCAGCTGCTCAGCGGTGAGATTCAAGGCGATGTCGGCGTCGCCATTTTGCAGTGCTGTGAGCTGGTTGGCCGATTCGGGCACGTGGCTGATCAGGACTGAGGTGAGGGCTGGCGCGGGCCCGTTAAAGTTTGGGTTGGCCGTCAGCAGCACTTCCACTTCCTGGGTCCAGTGGTCGATCACGTACGCCCCGCTGCCAGCCGAATGATCGAGCAACCAGGTCGAGCCATGGTCGTCACCCTCATTCTCCTGCACTAGCTTAGAGTCCACTACGCTAGCGACGGTGTTGGTGAGCACTGCCAGGAACGCGGCGGGACTGGCCGTCTTGGGCAGGTTGATCTGTACTGTCTCGGGGTCAACCGCCGTCACGCTTTCGGCAGTAAGGCCAGCTACATCGGTAAACAGGAATGCCGGGGACCCATTGATCGCAATCACGCGGTTGAACGAATACACCACATCATCGGCGGTGATGGGGTTGCCACTGGCGAACGTATTGCCGGGCTGGAGATGGAAAATCAGCTCCCAGTGATCGCCGGCATCGTTGGTTTCCCAGCTCTCGGCGAGACTCGGCTGGATGGTTTGCAGGTCAGAGCCCTCGAACGTTACGAGAGTCTGGTACACATTGTGGGTGACCAGGATACCGCTGTACTCGTACACCACCGCCGGGTCCAGCGTGATCAGATCGCTGATGTTGCTATCTATGACCAGCGTATTCTCTACGCTGATTGGGGCCTCTGTCACGGCGACTGGCTCAGTCGCTTCTGCGGTTGCAGCCGAAGGTTCGGTCGCTTCCGCCAGAGGTTCCGTGGCTTGCGGAGCTTCAGGGGCAGCAGGCGTCGCCGCCGGGGCGCACGCCGTGAGAATCACAAGCACGAGAGAAATTAGAATCATTAGGGGACTTCGTTTTGACTGGTACATCTCATCCTCCTCAGGGAAAGTGGTTGGGGAACTTCTAATATAAAATCGAACTGGATGGTCAAAAGGAAGGGGACGCGGAAGCTCAAGCAGTCTATCGCTTCCGCTTAATACAGAAGCAGGTGCTACGTGGGTCTACGTATACGCGCGGGAGTGTTAGGTACATATGCGGGTTAATTCGGCGAGAATTGCCGCGTGCAGTCATTATAAGGTTGTGAGGTAGGCATGTCAACGGTATAGAAAACTGGACGCTGGGTCGGCAGGTACTTCGGAGAGAGTGTGCATGGAATGGAATAGTTGAAAGTCCTCTAGGCAGGAGTCGAACCTGCAATGTACGCTGTGTTGGGCGGCAATAAACAATTTTACACAGATGTCGATGAGTGGTCGGAGACAAAAAAACCAAGCGCCTTCTATCTTTCTCAATTGAACAGTGAAAAAGCCTTTGGATGACTCATTGTCAATAACCAGCATCCAACGACCGAAAGCGATAGCATCCTCGGTGGTCAGTACATCGATTTCCAACTCCAATAAAGTAACCTGGCCCATTTGTGAAGGCGTGGAAAAACGGGCCTTGTAGGTTGCCACAATAGCCTTGTTGCCGCGTGTCAGAGAGCCACTCGAGACCCAGATGGTCTTATCGGAATCCCAATAGCTTGCCAGGTAACCATCCAGATCGCCGCGGTTCCATGCCGTACAACCCGCCTCGAAAACGTTGCGGATGGTGATTTCGGTCTTCTTAATTTCTGTAGCTACTATTTTTCTCAAAGTTGTCCCGCAGATTTTACACTGCCAACATGGCATTCAACCTGGCCGATTAACAACGAATACACAGACTCCATCTGTTGGTCCAATTCTTCTGCGCCGCGCCGGGGTCCGAGTGTATTACGCAAGGCTTCGGTCCAGGCTGTGAAGCCAGAGATATCCGCAAACTGTGCGGCTCCATTTGTACGGTCAGATAACGTACGATTATTTGCTAATGCTCGAAGTCTGTCTTGAGGAAGGTAACTATCCAGAGCCATGAGTTTACCCTAGCTCCCGAATATTCTAATAGTATAGCAAGAAAGTTGTTCAGATTGTCAATCGGATCCCGATATCCCGTCATTTCCAGATTACACGAGCGCACTTTGCCCGCTTCGGCTCTAATGCGATGAGGTGCATATCCTTGGCTTTAAAAGCTTGCTAACGAGCAATAAATTTACCGCCAGAACAAATATGGCCGTTAGTTCAATAGTGATTCTCGTCTGTTCGTTTGATGAAGACTAAATTTTTGAGGAAATATCAAGAGAAAAATGTATGGCTTTTTGTCTATAGTGTGAACACAATTCCAACACCAAGCTCTCAATCCGATGGAAGTCTAATTTCAGTGAGTTCCTCTACCGTCTTGTGTGCTAGGTCAAGCGCTTCGTCCATAGACATCTTCTGACCCTGAGCGAATAAAAGCTCAAATGTCTCATCGCCGAGCATCTTTCGGGCATGCGTCTCAGCGCGTATGTAATGTTGCTTGTCTACTGCTCGAGGTGAATAGTCATATTCTCTTTCAGCATACTCGTAAGCACCTAGTAACCGTGCTGAATTTTCTGGCTTTTGAAAATAAAGCGAGTCAAGTAAGCATAACAAAAGATAGCTCTTTTGAAATTTTGCGAAATCATCTTTCAGGGCGAAGGTTTCCCTAACATAGTACTGGAACAATTCAGTATCTCGTTGGAGATAAGAGACTTTGCTCAACTCGACCAGGCGATTGGCTAGGAGAGGCGGATCTTGCAGTTCTCGGGCAAGAGCGAGTGATTCTTTAAGATTTACTTCTGCCCGACGCAGATCACCTTCCTCGATGGCTAAGTTACCTAGCTTCGACTTCAGAAAAGATGGCCAGGATTTGTCTCCTAAGAGAGCAAAGTGTTCCGATAGTTGCGAATAGAGCATTCTAGCTTTCGGATAGTCCCCATTCGCCCAGGCAATTTCTGCAAACAAATAGGCATTTGAATTGTTTTTTTCTGATCCAATCTCTTTATAAAGCCGATCCGATTCTTGTGCTCGTTCCCTTGCTTCCTGTTCTCGGCCCATTCGAAACAACCAGTCAGCATAACTTGATAAGGCGTCTGCTAGCATTAAGCGTTCTCCAGCCTTACGGGTGAGTTCAAGCCATTTCACGTACAGCTCGCCAAATTTTAGTTTACCCTCTTGTGCAAGAAGAAAACCAAGGCTTGCGAAGCATTGCGTCTCCCAAAATGGTTCATCTAACGCTTGAAAGTCGGCAAGGCTTTGTTGCATCAAGGAATGAGCTTCATCAATATTCTCCAGCATTGTAAACAAAGCAGATCCAATAGAATACCTTGCGATGGCAATGTCCCTTTGATCTGAAAATTCAGTTGCCAGTGCCAAGCTTTCTCGTGCGGGAGGTAGCATCTGATTCCAATTCCCTGCCCGACCTTCCAGTTGAGCACGTTTATACAAGGTTCTGGCACGAACGACTCTTTCGTCCCTGCTCTCATTTTGAAAAGGTCTGGCGAATGCTCTGGCGAACCAATTCAGTCCTTCTAGCCAATAGCCTCGAATTTCCCAGAACCACTCTAAAGCCCAACATAAGCTTAGCGATGCCCCAGCCGACTCTTTAGTCAAGGCCCGCTCAAAGGCATAGCGCAGGTTCTCGTAATCAGCATCGAGCAAAGGCAGCCATTCTATTTGCTCTGGCCTAATCAAATGCGGCTCAGCGGTTTTTGCGAGCTTCACAAAGTATTCCAAATGCCGGTCACGCAGTGCATTGTCCTCACCCGACTCGATCAACTTCTCATTTGCATATTGCCGTATTGTTTCCAGCATGTGGTAGCGCGTTTCATGTCCCGCTTCTTGCGAAATGACAAGTGATTTATTGATTAACTGCTCCAGCAGATTTAGAACCTCTTCTCTCTCGACCAATCCATTGCTGCAAACTGCCTCTGCTGCTTCGAGCACCCACCCACCAACGAAGACGGACAGTCTTTGAAACAGAATCTGCTCATCAGATGAGAGTAAGTTGTAACTCCAGTCAATGGCGGCCTTCAAGGTTTGATGTCGTTCCAGCGCTGTACGGCTTCCACCTGTGAGGAGTCGAAAGCGGTCTGCAAGACGCCTGGCGATTTGTTCGACACTCAACACGTGGACTTTCGCTGCAGCGAGTTCAATGGCTAAAGGGATGCCGTCAAGATGGTGACAGATCTGAGCAAGTGCTGGAGCGTTATCGTTTGTGACTTTGAAAGATGGAGCAGCGGCCATGGCGCGGTCAATGAACAGTTTGACGGCTTCGTATTGGTTCAGGGATTCGACTTGCGGAAGATGGGAGAGATCTGGTAAGCCTAATGAAGGAACGCGATACGTTACTTCACCCCCAATCCCCAACGCTTCACGACTACTCGCAAGTATGCGCGTACCAGGAGCGGCGCGCAAGATACGGTCTGCCATCCGCGCACAGGCATCCACGAGATGCTCACAATTATCCAGAATAATGAGCGTTTTCTTTTTATGGAGGTAATCGCACAGCATATCAATGACAGGGCGTTGAGGTTCATCCCTTAAGCCAATCACCATTGCCGTCGTCCTTGGGACGAGGAGCGGGTCGAGAATAGGAGCCAGCTCCACAAACCAAACACCGTCAGGATACTGTTCTAGTGCCTCACTCGCAGCCTGAACAGAAAGTCGTGTCTTACCCGTCCCGCCCGGACCAATCAACGTGAGCAAATGCGTGTTATTGAGAAGTCTTCTTACATCTGCGAGTTCTTTTTCGCGTCCGACAAAACTTGTTAATTGAGCTGGCAGATTATTGGGAAGATGATCCAATGTGCGAAGGGGTGGAAACTCTGTCGGTAAATCTGGCGCGACCACTTGAAAGATGTGCACCGCCGAAGGGACCCCCGCGAATTCTCGTGCACCCATATTGCGTAGACTAAGTCCTCCCGTCGATTGTTCCCTCAATAAGGCCTCAGTTGCGGTGGAAACCAGAATTTGACCCCCATGCCCCGCAGACATTAACCGTTGAACAAAGCTGAGTGTTGTATAACCGCGATAGTCATTTCCAACGAATTCTGCTTCCCCCGTATGAATTCCCATGCGTACATGAATTGTGACATCACCCCAGGGCTCGTTTTGCAGATCCCGCTGTGCCTTGATTGCAGCTTTGAGCGCATCCCCGGCTCGATGGAAGGCAGCACAGAATGCATCGCCGATCACTTGGAATATAAATCCATTGTTGGATTCAATCGCTTCGCGCAAAATGGCGTGATGGCGGGTACGAGCAGATTCCCAAAATTCGGGATGCTCGTGCGCCAACCTAGTGCTGTTTTCTATATCCGTGAAGAGAAATGTAACTGTGCCGGTAGGTTCGGAGGTCATAATCGCCTCCCTTCGTGGTGCTCCATTATGACACAATTAGTCTTTTTTTGAAATAGAAATTAGGGCTCCCATAAAAACAGAAATTGGCCGAACGCTCAAGAATTGGGATTTTAGGCTTTGGCGAGATAGTTTAGGTATCCCACATCTACTGAAAAATGTATGGCTTTTTGTTTATAGTGTAATAGTGCTAGCGCCGCCAAACCAAACCTTGCGGTCAGTTCGACTATAAACGAAGTATTGTCCCAATGCCCCAAAATCAAGGTGTTAGCTCTTATATAGAACCGTGTGGGGGCCATTGGAGGCCCGCTCTGCGAGTCGGCAGCATCATTTGAAGCTGAAAGTTCTTTCTTATCCTAAGACATGCCGCGCTGTCACACCGATGTTTTTACTTCGTGAATGTAATACATTGATGAAAATCATCTAGAGGAAGCTATTGAAAAAAAGCAGTTGGTTACAAAAGATGGTATCGGCAATCTTCCGACAAAAGACGAGTTTTATGGAAAGATGGGTGAAGTTATGGGAGAGCTAAAAGCAATTCGGGAAGAACAAGTAGTGCAAAGCCAGCACATCTCCGATCACCAAGACAGAATTGAAAAAAATCGAGTCCCACCTAGGCATATCTTCGGATTAGTTTATTTTTGACTCAAAACTTACTTTCAGGGTGTGCGCAATTCTTTGCATATGTAAATTTCCCCTCTCATTACCTGATATACCCCTTCGATGATGTCTTGAGCACTATCCTTGATGGCGTAGCCCCGCGCGCCAGCCGCCAAGGAGCGCCTAAGATAGAGATCCGACAGATGGCCCGAAATCACAAGACAGAGTACATCGGGATCCACTTGAGTGAGTTTACCGACAAGATCGATACCATTCATTTTTGGTAACGAGACATCGACGAGAATAAGATCAAGATTAAGATCCGGTATCAGAGCCAGGGCTTTCTCAGCAGTATCCACCACCATGACTACGTTCAGATCCTCTCTCTGTTCCAATGCTTGTACAAGTACTCCGGCAAAAATTGGATGATCTTCAACCAACAATAGATTAGTCATGATCTAGGTTCTGAATTCCGTATTGGGATCCTGATGATCATACGCGTCCCGCGATTCTCTTTGGATTCTATGTCAAGATGACCTCCAAACAATTTCAAATCTTGTTGCAGGCTTCGTAGTCCAACGCCGCGATTTTTTTTAGTTAGAATTGCTTGGACATCGAAGCCCTTTCCCTCATCACCCACCGTAATGTGAATCCAATTCGTATTGATCCGTTCCAAGGTGACTGTCGCCTTCAAGGTGCCGGAATGCTTGACGATATTAAAAAGTAGCTCACGGACGATCTGAAGCAAGGTGATTTGCAATGCTTCATCGAATTGATGCTTGAAATCTTTGTCTATCAATTCAACATCCAGGCCGTATTGATCCTTCATCTGGGAAGATAGCGAGAGAATACCCTCTTCAAGATTGCCTTCGCGCAAACTCAATGGGCTCAGGTCTGCACCAAGCTGGCGGGTCATCGTTATCGCTTCGACAAGCCATTCCACTGGTTTTGCCAGATCCATGTTGGCGGATTGACCTCTCTCATCTTGCAAAACCTCCTGCAGATGGATTTTGATCGCAAATAGACGCTGCTGTAAATCGTCATGCAGAATTTGCGCGATTCGCTGACGCTCTTGCTGTTCTATTGTCTTTCGTTCGAGGTTGAGCCTATGTATCTCCAATTCAGCCTTCACACGTTCGGTGATATCAACAAAGGTATAGAGAATTGCCTCTGTTTCTTGAAGACGGAGGGGTTGCAGGAAGGTTAGTATTGTTCTACGTTCTCCAGAAGGAAGCACCCATTCCGTTTCAAAATTCTGCATAGTTTTGTCAGCGAAATCGCTTTCGTTCGATTCTATGTCCAAGCCCAGGTTGAACTCATCGACTTGATGCTCGATAACCGCCTCACGCCCAAGCACTAGATAATTGAGAAAAGCCACATTGACATCCATGATACGGTTATCATCCCGCCGGGTCAGCATCGTGGGAACAGGGCTACCATGGAAGAGCGTATAGAACGACTCGTAAGTCTGCCGGATATGCTCCGCGTTCTTGACATCGGTAATATCGACAAAGGAGATCACCACCCCGTCGACCCGTTTATCCAGCGTGCGATACGGGAGCAGGCGAATTAGCATCGAGCCGTTGTCGGTACTGGTTGACTCCCGTTCAAGGACGGTCAATGTCTCCAACACAGTTCTGGCGTCGTCCACCAAATCCTGGTAACCGATTTTGTGAGTGAAGTCCGAGATGGGCCGTCCCCGATCTGTGGAACGGATGTTGAACAATTGCTCTACATCGGGGGAATAGCGCTTGATCTTGAGCTCCCGATCCAGAAAGAGGGTAGCGATTTGTGTTGCATCCATAAGGTTTTCCAGATCGCTGTGTGCGCGGGATATCTCTTCAACGCTGTTTCTTAACTCATTGTTGACGGTCTGCAATTCCTCGTTAACGGACTGAAGTTCCTCTTTACTGGTCTCCAGCTCCTCCATTGTAGAACGATACTCTTCATTAATGGACTGCAATTCTTCATTGGCAGCCTTCATCTCCTCGTTGGAGCTGTTGAATTCTTCCTGAGTGGCTTGCAATCTGCCGCGCAGATGATGCACTTCACCTTCCAGTTGTTGCATCATTTCATCGCCTTGCCGTACAGGGTTCTCTTTGGTCGATGCTTGCAATTCTTCACCAGACCGGCTTTCATCCTTCATGAAATTCACCAGTGCCTTCCGGCTGTGCTCCCCTTTCGGCTCTTCATTTCGCGGGTCTGGTTGGACGGAGATAACAACCCGCTCGATCTTTCCGTTGGAATCCACGCTCAAAGGAGTTGAGACGATTGATTTCCCTTTTTCAAACGCCTGAAAGAGTGCAGTTCGCAATTCCATTTGCAGTTCCGGTCTCACTACCTTAAGTAGGTCATTGGTAACAGGACCTCCAGGGTACAACAAGTAACGCCCGGCTGATTCCGAGATGTTCAGGATCAAATAGTCCTCATCCACCCAAATGCTGGCTGGTCCAAACGATTCGAGAGCCTTTAAGTGATCTTCGATAGCGGGCATACCGCTTACAAACCTCTTCTGCTTCCCCCTCGGAGGAATGACGACGTCAGCGCTGGGTGCGGGCATCCCTTTCAATGGCAGGGTCGGCACATGAGGATGTTTACCAGCCCAGGGCTTGGCTTTATATATGCGGTGCGACTTATCCACCGCATGGAATAGTTCTTTTACCGATTCGGCTGACTCAGAACTCCCCAAAAAGAGATAGCCTTCCGGAATAAGAGAGTAATGGAACGTATCAAGCACCATTTCATGCACATCACGTTGTAGGTAGATGAGGAGGTTGCGACAGGAGATCAAATCCAGTTTGGAGAATGGCGGATCGCGCAAGACGCTATGCTTGGTGAAAAGCACGATATCTCGCAGTTCGCGTTTTACCTGGTAATGACTATCATGCGGGGTAAAGAACTTTTCTAATCGCGCTGGGCTGACGTCTGCTTCGATGGCGGAGGGATAAATTCCCTCCCGGGCCTGTGCCAGAGCACGATCATCCAGGTCGGAGGCAAAAACCTGGATGGGAATTCTCTCGCTGAGGGTCGCGGCATGTTCCTGGAGCAAGATGCCAAGCGTATACGCCTCCTCGCCAGTGGAGCAACCAATCGTCCAGACCCGGATCGAATCTCCTTCATGTTTGTCTGCAAATAGCGCAGGGATGACTGTTTTGGCCAATAGATCCCATGATTTGGCGTCACGGAAGAAGTTCGTAACGCCAATAAGGATGTCATTGAACATGGCAGTCGCTTCGTTACTATTTTGGCGCATGTAGTTTTGATATTCTTCAAGCGATTCATGTCCACTTAACTGCATGCGCCTTTGTATTCGCCGCAGAATGGTGCCGCGTTTGTATTGGCGGAAGTCGTGTCCCGTGCGTGCATTTACGTTTGCAAGGATGCCCTGCATGGTCTCCTGTTGATGTGCACTCAGATCTTCCGGATCGTGCGGGAGTACGCTTGGGTGCCGTGCATATTTGATCAGCGTGGCTGCCATTTCACTGACGGGCAGGACCGCATCGATGATCCCGGTGTCACTGGCCGCGCGGGGCATGCCATCATACTCAGCTTCCTCAGGCGACTGGGCCATGAGTAGTCCACCCTCTTCCTTGATTGCTTTGATGCCAACAGATCCATCCGTTCCGCCGCCGGAAAGGATGATGCCCACGATTTCATGATGTGCTTTTGCTAAGCTGCGGAAGAAATGATCTACCGGGGTGCGCAAGCCGCGCGGCTTATCAAACTCCTGCACATCTAATTTATGGTCAGCCATAAGGATACTGCGGTTGGGCGGGATTACGTAGACGTGATCGGGTTCCACGTCAACTTTACTGGTAACCTGGCTCACTTGCATCTTCGTGTCACCCTGCAAAATGTCTGCCAGATGACTTTCGTGTTCGGGGTGCAGGTGGGTAATAACAACAAAAGCCATCCCAGTGGTATCCGGTAGGGCTTCAAAAAAGCTTCGCAACGCCTTCAAGCCGCCCGCGGAGGCACCAATGCCAACAATGGTCAATCCAGTTTCCCGGTCAGGAGGTGAATTGACTGATTTCTTTTTTCGTTGTGAGCGTTGTGGGTCAGAAGTTCGTGGGGACTGGTTTTTGTTTTTCATCACCACCAGAAAGGATAGAACCTGCTTTTGTTATTATAGCATTGAGCGGTCCCCATCACGA
>DATHTL010000223.1:0-5763 GCA_035463255.1 Anaerolineales bacterium
TACCCAAACACCACATCCACCCCTTCACGCACCAGACATTCCCAGACAATTTCTGCACCTTTTAGTTTCATCGTTGCTCCTCATGTAGGTCACGTCTGTGACGTGACTGGTTCACCAAAATATGTCACGCTACCCCGCTGACGCGGGATCTGCGAAAAGCGTGACCTACGATTGCAAGACAGCTCCCGTATCGGCGCTGGTGACAAAATACGAATATCTCTTCAACCACTTGGAAGTTGTTTTAGATTGGAACGGAGGCAAGTCCGCCAGCCGGTTCTGGATCTCCTCATCGCTCAAGCGGACCTCGAGCTTGCGCGCCGTTAAATCGATCACGATTACATCTCCAGGCTGGAGTGCGGCGATCGGTCCGCCTGCCGCAGCCTCGGGCGAAACATGACCGATGCACGCGCCGCGCGTCCCACCGCTGAAGCGGCCATCGGTGATCAGCGCGACCTTGTCGCCGAGTCCCATGCCCATGATGGCGGATGTGGGCGAGAGCATCTCCTGCATCCCGGGCCCGCCTTTTGGACCCTCGTAACGGACGACCACACAGTCCCCGGCTTTAACTTTTCCGCCCAGGATGCCTGCCATGGCTTCTTCCTGCGATTCAAAGATAACCGCGGGGCCTTCGAACTCCATCATCGCTTCACTCACGCCGCCCACTTTGACCACAGCACCTTTCGGCGCGAGATTGCCAAATAAAATCGATAGGCCACCCCGCTTCGAATGGGCATTGTCGTAACGCCGAATGACATCTTCATCTTGGATATCACAACCCTGAATTGATTCCCCCAGTGTCGTGCCCGTGACCGTCAAGCGATCAAAATGCAGCATACCTGTTCCCCATTGGATCTCATTCAATATCGCAGGGATCCCACCTGCGCGATGCACATCTTCCATGTGCCATTTGCCGGCCGGGCTCACTTTGCAGATATGAGGAACTTTATCTGCGACAGAATTGATCCGCTCCAGCGGATAATTCACGCCGGCTTCGTTTGCCAGTGCCAGCGTGTGCAACACGGTATTTGTCGAGCCGCCCATGGCCATATCGAGAGCGAACGCGTCGTCGATGGCTTCGGGCGTGACGATGTCGCGCGGCTTGATGTCGCGCTCGAGCAGAGTCAGGATCTGCGTCGCGGCCTTCTTAGCCAACGCTTCCCGTTCCGGAGTCTTCGCCAACGCAGAGCCATTGAACGGCAGCGCCAGGCCAAGTACTTCCATCAGGCAGTTCATCGAGTTCGCCGTGAACATCCCGGAACACGATCCGCAGGATGGACAGGCAAATTTTTCCAATGTCGTCAACCGTCGTTCATCGATCTTTCCTGCTGAATACGCCCCCACGCCTTCAAATACGGATATCAAATCGATCGTTTCCCCCTCAGGAGTAAGTCCGGCCTTCATGGCACCGCCAGAGACAAAGATGGTCGGGATATTTACCCTCATCGCAGCCAGCAGCATGCCCGGCACAATCTTGTCACAGTTCGGAATACAGACCATCGCGTCGAACCGGTGAGCTTCGATCATCGTCTCCACACAGTCGGCGATCAGCTCACGTGAAGGCAGGGAGTACTTCATTCCCATGTGCCCCATTGCGATCCCGTCATCCACACCGATCGTATTGAACTCGAACGGAACTCCGCCCGCCGCCCGGACCGCCTCTTTCACCAGCCTGCCGAACTCCTGCAAATGCACATGCCCGGGCACAACATCCACATAGGAATTGACGATGGCAATAAAAGGCTTATTGAAGTCTTCATCCTTCAGCCCCGTGGCACGCAGCAAGGCCCGGTGCGGCGCTTTTTCGTATCCTTTTTTGACGGTGTCTGATCGCATACAGCTCCTTTGTTATGCTGGACTCCAAAATCTCCTGATTTTGGAGTCGGCTTCCAAAGTATGGAGACTTTGGAGTCCAAGTAACAAAAAAAGCCGCCCTTGGTTAGGCGGCTCTTTGCACTTGCTTTAGGTGTGTGCTATTTCTTCACTCTCACCGGTGCCATCCTAACCGAAACTAGGTCCTTAATAATAAGGACCACAATAACGATGACAATAAGAGAGAGACCGAAGATTGAACTCATTTTGGCTTAAGGTATTTCGCCCGATTATAGGCAGAAACGGAAATAAGTCAAGGGGCAAATGTAGGTTTCCAGCAGGCCACAAAGTGAACATTCTCACCGACCTATCCTTTAAGAATGCTATACTGTTTGCAAAACATGGTCGAACATCATCAGGGAGCTATCAATGCGCACTCATATTATTGAGCGTCTTCATCAAATTGAGGTTGAGCACAGGGTCGTAATTCTCTATGCCTGTGAGTCGGGAAGTAGAGCCTGGGGATTTCCTTCCGCAGACAGCGATTATGACATCCGCTTCATCTACGTCCATCCAATGGAGTGGTATCTCACCATTCAAGATAAACCTGACGTACTTCAATTTCCCATAGAGGACAATCTTGATTTCAGCGGCTGGGATATTCGGAAAGCGCTCGGGTTGTTTCGCAAATCCAATCCCCCGCTGTTGGAATGGCTTGGTTCGCCGATCGTGTATCAGGAAAAAGGGAATTTCGCCAACCGGCTGCGAGATCTTTCAAAAGAATACTACTCGCCGACCTCCTGCATTTATCACTACCTCCATATGGCGCAGGGAAAGTATAGGGAGCGGGTGTCAGGTAAAGACGTCAGGCTTAAGAAATATTTTTATCTCCTGCGTCCACTCCTCGCCATAAAATGGATCGAGCAGGGACTCGGCGTTGCTCCAACTGCGTTTTCAATGCTCCTGGAAAAGGTTGATCTTGACCCTGTACTGAAAGATGAAATCAATCGTCTTATGATTCTGAAGGCCTTGGGCAGCGAGGCAGACCGCATCGCACAGTCGGAAATCGTGAATCAATTCGCCGCAGCAGAAATACAGAGATTGGAATGTGAGACAAAGCCATTCCAAAGCAACCTTGCACCGTTTGAATTGCTGGATGGAATATTCCGAACGATTTGGGAACAAGTCGATTTTCCCTCTTGACCGATTTCCATCCCTGGCATAGAATTCCGCCCAATATGATTTCGGCTCAATTCAGCATGACCATGACTACCACTCCCTCTCGGATCCCCGTGAGGAATTGGTGCTTGGAGTGAAGTAACCGAGTCAAAAGGTTACCTCAAAACACAGGACGCCTCACGGGAACGTGGGGCGTTTTTGTTTTCACCATCATAGACCTGTCAGGTCTTTATCAAAAGGAGAACGATTATGCCAGACTCACAACAAACACTCGTCATGAAATTTGGGGGCACCTCGGTCGGTTCAGTGGAAGCGCTGACTCAAGCGACCCAGATCATCAAGGATGGGCGCGAAAAGTACTCACGCGTGGTCGTCATCACTTCGGCGATGTCTGGCATGACCGATCTCTTGCTGAAAAGTGCCACGCTCGCCGCGCAGGGAAACGTGGACTTCCTTTCAGAAGCCGAATCAATTTTGAGGCAAAAGCACTTCGCGGCCGCAGACGCCTTGATTTCGGATGAAAAACTGTGTGAAGAAACCAAGGCGCAGATCGACGCGCACATTGTCTACCTGGTGGATCTATGCAGAGCCATTGCTGTGCTTGGCGAAGCGAGTCCACGTGCGTTGGACGCGGTGGCTTCCCTGGGAGAAAGAATGAGCGTCCGCTTGTTGGGGGCAGTGGCAAAAAGTGCGGGGGTCAGAGCAAAGGTCATTGAATCGAGTGAGTTCATCGTTACAAACTCACACTTTCAAAATGCCAATCCCGATTTTGCAGTGACAACCAAAAAAACGCGCGAATGCCTGAACCCGCTTTTGGACGATGGGTTTGTAGTGATCACCACAGGCTTTATCGGCGCGACGCCCGAAGGCGTGATCACCACACTGGGACGCGGCGGCAGCGACTATTCCGCGGGAATCATCGGCTCGGTCTTACCTGCGAGTGACGTCTGGATCTGGACCGATGTAGATGGCGTGATGACAGCCGATCCGCGTTTGGTACCATCTGCGAAAACACTGCCGGCGATCAACTACAGTGAAATTGCCGAGCTTGCCTACTACGGTGCAAAAGTGCTGCACCCCAAAACAATCCGTCCGCTTGTGGAGGCAGGCATTGGACTCCGAATCTGCAATACGTTCAATCCCGCGCACGCGGGGACGCGCCTGATCGCTAACGGACACTCCAATGGAAACGTGGTGAAGGGAGATCAGGTGATCAAGGCAGTCACTGCCATTCGCAAGCAAAAGCTGGTTACCATCGAGGGGCGCGGGATGATCGGTGTGCCAGGTGTAGCCGCGCGGGCATTTGGTGCCGTAGCCTCCACGGGAACCAGTGTGCCACTGATCACCCAGGCATCCTCGGAACAGTCCATTTGTTTTGCGATTCCATCCGAAGCAGCCGACCAGGTACTGCATGCCCTGCAGAGGAACTTTGCGATGGAGATCTCAGAGCGCGATATAGATCGTGTCTGGGCGACGGAGGAGGTGGCTATCATCACGGCGGTCGGTTCGGGCACGCGCAACACACCCGGAATCGCCGGGAAGATTTTCAGCAAGCTTGGTGACAAGGATATTAACGTGCTGGCAATTGCCCATGGCTCCTCGGATGTATCGATCAGTATGGTGGTGGACACCAAAGATACAGAGCCAGCGGTCAAGGCGTTGCATGAGTTGATTGTCCAATAATCCTGTTGTAGGGGTCAGCAACTGCCGACCCCTACAACAGGACACATTCAAAGGAGAAATGATCATGTCCCCTCAAATTCCTGTAGCAGTGCTCGGTGCGACCGGCTCGGTCGGTCAGCGCTTTATCTCATTACTGCATAACCATCCCTGGTTCAAGGTGGTCGCGTTGGCTGCCTCTGACCGGTCGGTGGGACAAAAATATTCCAAAGCTGCGCGCTGGGTGCTCGATGATCCCATGCCTGAATATGCGCGGGATGTGGTCGTCGTGCCTGCCTCCACGGATTGCATCGATGCGAAAATCGTTTTCTCTGCATTACACACAGAAATTGCGAATGAGGTAGAGCCGCAGTTTGCAAAAGCTGGCGCAGCCGTATGCTCCAATGCCTCGTCATACCGGCGCGGCGCGGATGTGCCGTTACTGCTCCCGGAGATCAACGCGGATCATATTCAACTGGTCAAGTATCAACGCAAGAATAAAGGATGGAGCGGCTGCATTGTTACCAATCCGAATTGTACGAGCACGGGGCTCACGATCGCGCTCAAGGCCCTGGATAATGCTTTCGGCGTCACGAAAGTTTTTGCCGTTTCCTTGCAGGCGCTTTCCGGGGCGGGCTACCCCGGCGTTCCGTCACTAGATATCATGGATAACATCATTCCCAACGTGGCCAATGGCGGCGAAGAAGAAAAAGTGGAATGGGAGCCGCGTAAAATGCTTGGAACGTTCAATGAAAACAGAATTGATCTGGCGGATATCACCTTCAGCGTCCACACGAATCGCGTGGCGGTGATCGATGGTCATACGGTTTGTGCGAGCGTGCAGTTGGAGGAAACGGTGGAACCAGAAGCCGCGGTTCAAGTGTTGCGAGACTTCCGCGCGCATCCCGCTGTCAGAAATCTACCCTCATCCCCGCGGCCCGTGATCGAAGTCCGCGACGAAGCGGATCGCCCTCAGCCAAGACTCGACCGGTTAAGCGGTAAAGGCATGACGACCGTTGTCGGACGCGTACGGCGCGATCCCATCCTGGATTTGAAATTTGTGGTGCTATCCCATAATACGATCCGCGGCGCGGCGGGCGCGTCGATTTACAACGC
>DATHTL010000224.1:0-7966 GCA_035463255.1 Anaerolineales bacterium
GGCGGCGTGATCATCCCACCCGCGGGCTATCTCAAGCAAGTGGCTGAGATCTGCAAGAAGCACAATGTGTTGCTGATGGCAGACGAGATCCAGACGGGCCTGGCGCGGACCGGAAAGCTCTTCGCCGCGCAGCATGATGACGTGCGCCCGGATGTGACGATCATCGGGAAGGCGCTGGCTGGCGGCTTTTATCCCGTCTCGGCTGTACTGGCAGATAAAGCCATCCTCGGGTTGTTCATGCCTGGCGAGCATGGCTCTACCTTCGGCGGGAATCCCCTCGCCGCTGCGGTGGCACGCGCCGCTTTGCGCGTGATCCGTGAGGAAAATCTGGCGGAGCGTTCGCGTGAGCTGGGTGAATATTTTATGGAGCAGCTAGCTGAGATTCCCAGCCCGCATGTGAAGGAAGTGCGGGGTAAAGGTCTCCTGATCGGCGTCGAGTTAAAGCCGGAGGCGAAGGGCGCGCGTCGCTTCTGCGAGGCAATGCAGGAAAAGGGGATCCTCGCCAAAGAGACCCACGATAACGTGATCCGTTTTGCACCGCCGCTGGTCATCGATAAGGAAACGATCGACTGGGCGCTGCCGTCCATTCGTGACGTGTTGAACATGCAATAAATCCCTTATCCCCTATCCCTTTTTCAAGGGGACATTGCTCCCGGGGACAAGGGCTAGGGGATAGGTCGTGGAGGTCCCATGAACATTGGCATTCCAAAAGAGAGACGTCCGTTTGAGTCACGCGTGGGTCTTTCCCCCGCCGGGGTCGAGATCCTGACTCAGCACGGGCACCAGATCTACGTTGAGCATGAGGCGGGCGTAGGGGCCGGGTTTGACGACCGGGAGTTCGAGACGGCCGGGGCACGTCTCGTCTATTCTCCCGAGGAGGTCTTCGTGCGCGCCGACCTGATGCTCAAAGTAGCGCGTCCCACCAAGGAAGAGCTGGATTGGCTGCGTCCCAACACAGCCATCGCGGGCTTGCTGCATCTCGCATCTGCGCGTGAGGATAAGACCCAGATCCTGCTCGAAAAGAAAATCACCTCTATCGCGTACGAGCAAATTGAGCTGGCAGATGGCTCCTTGCCGGTATTGCGACCGTTCAGCCAGATCGGCGGTAAGATGTCGGCCTCGGTTGCGGCGCGTCTGTTGCAGAACAACTGGGGAGGGAGAGGGATGCTGCTAGGCGGCATTCCCGGCGTTCCCCCTGCCGAGGTTGTGATCCTGGGAGGCGGTGTGGTGGGTATGTGCGCTACGCAGGCATTTCTGGGATTGGGCGCACATGTCACAGTTCTCGATAGCAATATGAACGTGTTGCAGCAAGTGTACAGCCGCTTCCCGAATGTGGTTACGATGATTTCCACCAAGCGCAATATCGAGAGAGCTACGGCGTTTGCAGATGTGGTTGTCGGTGCAGTGCTGATCTCGGGAGAGAGGACCCCGATCCTGATCACGCGCGAGATGATGCGCGTCATGAAGCCTCGTTCTGTGTTTATCGATGTCAGCATCGACCAGGGCGGTTGCGCGGAAACCTCGCGTCCCACCACACACGATCAGCCGACGTATGTAGAAGAAGGCGTGATCCATTATTGTGTCCCCAACATGCCCGGTGTAGTGGCGCGCACGGCTACACATTCATTCGTGAATGCAGCCATGCCTTATCTTGTGCAAATTGCGAATTTGGGCCCGGAAGAAGCCATCAAGCAGAATCCAGCGATCGAGAAGGCAGTCAATACGCATGCCGGGAAGTTGGTCCATCTGACGCTTCTCTCCACCGGAGGCGACGATGGACTGGACTAGCATTTACAAATCTCGGATTACGACCCCACAGGAAGCTGTAAAGATCATCCAGTCTGGGATGCGCATCTTTCTCACCGGCAACGTCTCGGTGCCCCAACAGGCCCTCGCTGCCCTGGTGGAATACGCTCCGAATGTTAGAGACGTGGAGATCTGCCAGGCACTGACAATCGGTTCTGCCGATTATGTAAACCCGGGCATGGAAGGGCACCTGCGTGTGAACACGCTCTTCATCAGCCACAACGTGCGCAAGGCGGTTCAGGAGGGTCGTGCCGATTTCACACCCGTGCTGCTCTCTGAATTCCCATTGTTGTTCAAGCGCGGCGTGCTCCCGGTGGATGTTGCCATCATTCACGTCTCTCCGCCCGATGAACACGGATTCTGCAGCCTGGGCGTGGAGGTTGGACTCACCAAGTCACCCGCTGAGTCCGCGAAGATCATCATTGCCGAGGTCAACCAGCAGATGCCGCGCACACTTGGCGATTCGTTCATTCACGTCAGCCGTTTGAACCATATCATTCCGGTCAATTACCCGATCCCCGAAATGGCGATGTCCGAGGAGGGTAACTCGGAGGTTGTCGAGAAGATCGCGGGCTTCATCGCGGATTTGATTCCCGACGGCGCGACCATGCAACTGGGCATCGGCGCGATCCCGGATGCGGTGTTGAAATACCTGCGCAACAAGAAGGACCTGGGCGTGCACAGCGAGCTGTTTTCCGATGGCGTGATCGATCTGGTCAATGAAGGTGTCTTGACCAACGCTCGCAAGTCGCTGCACCCCGGAAAGATCATCGCCGGCTTTATGTTGGGGACCCGAAACCTCTACAACTGGGCAGACGACAACCCGCTGATCGAGTTCCACCGCACGGAGTATGTCAACGATCCGTTTGTGATCGCGCAAAACGAGCGCATGGTAGCCATCAATTCCGCCATCGAGGTAGATCTTACCGGACAGGTCTGTGCAGATAGTATTGGGCCCAAGCTATATAGCGGTGTAGGCGGCCAGCTGGATTTCATCTATGGCGCCTCGCGCTCCAAAGGTGGTGTTCCGATCATTGCCCTGCCAAGCACCACTACCCTGCGGGATGGCACCCCGGTCACGCGCATCGCCGCCATGCTCAAGCTTGGCGCGGGCGTGGTCACCAGCCGCAATCACGTGCGCTACGTGGTCACGGAATATGGTGTTGCCGATCTGTATGGCAAGACCATCCGGCAGCGTGCCCAGCAACTGATCAATATTGCACACCCCGATTTCCGCCCGGACCTTCAAAAACAGGCAAAGGAACTGCACTACCTGTAAGGGTAAGTCACTTAACATTACTGTGAGTTGACGATTGTGTGTGGTCTGCTTATCATTGATTCAATCACAGGCGCATCAATGCCAGACTTCTCAGCTTTCGTCCCTGAAACACATCAAAACATTTCCTCAGGTTATGTGGAGACGTTGATTCAGGCGCGACGCGAGGAGCTATTTACAGGCTTGATGCGCCTTCGGTATCCAGGGGGAGAGCATCTTGTCTTTACATTCCTCGAGGGGATACAACAGAAGCTCTATCGCTGTTCGGACAATACGATGGAGGTACTACCCCGGCATACCTGGTTTTATGCGCTGGACCATCCCGATGCCTCTGTGGGCTTCTTGAGTCTTCCAGTAGAAGCCATGCGATTCACACGCGTTGCGTATGAGGCGCCTGTCATTCATATGGAACAGTCAACGTATTCGCGCGAAGAATTGATGGAGTGTGCCGGACGATGGTCTGTCGAAGCGGAGCCGGGGATTGTCCATTTGCAGTGTGACCCTTGGGACAGGTATTACCTGATCGCAGGACATACCACCCCGATCATCGAGGAGCTCTCGATGGCAAACGGGCGTCCGAATTTTTCGATTAGCGATGCCACATTCCCCCAGAGCCTGCCAAACGGCAGGTATCAAGTTGCCCGCTACATAAGCAATTGCGAACACGAGGTTTGGCGCGAATATGAGCTTCGGCTTGCTTTCGGTCCGCTGATGCGCATGCTTCTCAACCGCTTTAGTGAATTGGCAGGCCGTGTGCTTACTGAACGTTTGTGTGTGCAATTATCGCTGTGGACGCGCGAAGAGGGATGGAATATTTCCATTACCAGCAATGGTGCCGTAAATCGTCACTATTTTGACTCGCTTGAGAGTGCGATAGGAGTTTATCTGGATCTTCTTCGCCGTTTTCGCGAAGAAGCGAGCCCGGCGATTGGCTCACGTATGGTGGATACCATCTCACGCGAAATTCTAAACAAACTTGACCCGTATCGCCGTGAACTCCTCACCCAGTATCTCTATAGTCAATTTGGCGTGGGCAGCATAAGTGGCGTGGTGTGGAGGTAATTTAGTATGCGATTTGGTTGGAGTGCTAATGATGCTTCGGTACGAGTAAGGTGGGGAGCAAAAGTTGCGGCTCTCGTATTGGTTGCAGTGTATACACTGATCTATTGGTTTGAACCGTTCTCCGCGCTCTGGAACATTATCTCGACAAATATGTTTCTGGTGATTGCGTCGTCATTGACTGCGGCGTTTGCGACAATGATTTGGTCAGGTTATGACCCAACGGATAGCCCTCGCCGGGTGTGGGGCTCTTTTGCCATTGGTTTGTGGTTATGGGCCGCAGGCGAATTGACCTGGGGCTACTTGAATGTAATGCAGGGTGAGGTTCCTATCGGGCTGGCGGATGTATTTTGGGCCGTTTCTTACTTCTTTCTTATGCATGCGTTGGTTTACCAGTACAGGATTGTAGCCAGACCGACTAAACAGCAGCTAGTGAGCCGCACACTGATCGCGCTCTTGCTGATGAGTGTGATCTATGTCATTATCTATGCTGTGCTCACCTCCGCCGCGGAGTCTGAAAGTAAATTGGATGCAGCCGTCAATTCATTTTATCCTGCAGCCGATCTTCTGCTGGTACTGATCGCCCTCTGGCTGGCCCGTAATTTTACGGGCGGCGCATTTTCTCGCCCCTGGTTGGGTTTACTGGCATTTGCCTTTGCCGATTTTCTGTATGCCTGGACTGAAATTTCGGGTGTGTATTCATGGGGGATCAACCAGGCGAATTTACTAAGCACGATTACCGATGTTGCTTATTTGGGTGCTTACCTGATACTGGGACTCGGTGTTTTATCTCATTGGGTATTCTTAAGCTATGGTTTGCGCTCGCTCGGCGATACGCGCTGAAGCTGATTACAAAGATTGAATGAAAACCTGACGAGATGCACTCGTCAGGTTTCGTTTTATGGAGTACTATATAAATACCTAAACTTGAAATCTATAATGGATCGATTGATGACACGAAAAGCAAAAATTGTTGCCACTATCGGGCCTGCCAGTCAGAGTGAGGAAATGCTCGAAAAGCTTATCCTGGCCGGAATGAATGTGGCCCGCATGAATTTCTCGCACGGCACGCATAAAGAACATGCTGAGCGCATCGCCCGTATCCGCAGAGTCTCCAAAAAGCTGGGCATTTGTGTAGGAGTTTTGCAGGATCTGCAAGGTCCCAAGATCCGCGTGGGCGAACTATCGGAGCCGGTGCAGCTTGCAGAAGGAGAGGACGTCACACTATATGTCACCGGGACAACGCCACCCGACCATGCCGCACTAAAGATACCTGTCGATTTTCGGGAGCTATTCGACTCAGTTCAGCCCTCCGATCGGCTGCTCCTGGACGACGGCCGGCTTGCTCTGGAGGTCACTTCGGTCCAGGAGCAAAATGCCCTGTTGGCAAAGGTGATTGTCGGCGGACCACTCTCTTCGCATAAGGGGATCAACCTGCCCGGTGTACGATTGAGGATTGCTGGTTTCACAGAAAAGGATGAAGAAGACCTGGCCTTTGGAATTTCACAAAATGTGGACGCGGTGGCAGTCTCGTTCGTGCGCACAGCCGATGAGATCAGGAAAGTCCACGGCGCCATGGAAAAATTCTGTGCTGGCAAGCGCCTGCCGCTGCTCATCGCGAAACTTGAGAAACCCGAAGCGCTTGATAACCTTGATGCGATCCTCGAGGTCGTGGACGGTGTGATGGTGGCACGCGGCGACCTCGGCGTGGAACTCCCACCCGAGCGGGTGCCGGTCGAACAGAAACGTATCATCCGTATGGCCAATCGGCATGCCAAAATCGTCATCACCGCCACGCAGATGCTTGAATCGATGATCACAAACCCGCTGCCCACCCGCGCGGAGGCTTCTGATGTGGCGAACGCAATCTTCGACGGCACCGACGCCGTGATGCTTTCGGCAGAAACGGCTGCAGGAAATTATCCGGTGGAGGCGGTTCAGATGATGGACCGTATCGTGCGCGAAGCAGAGACACATTTTCTCGAGTGGGGAATGGAGCAACACGTCAGCGGCTTTGAGCAAAGTGATGCAGCGTCGATGGCGCGCGCCTCACAGGTGCTGGCCAATGACAGGAATGTCACGGCCGTTGCCTGCTTCACAATGCGAGGGCAGACCGCCTGGCTGATGTCCAAGATCCGGCCGCGCGTGCCGATTATGGCATTCACGCCCGAGCCTAGCACTGTGCGTCGTCTTGCGTTTCTTTGGGGAGTAAGTCCACAACTGGTCCCATTTGTCAACTCGCTCGAAGAAATGATCTACCACGTGGATACAGAGCTCATGCGCTCGCAGGTTGTCGAGTCAGGGGACCAGGTCGTGCTGGTCTGTGGTTTCCCTGTGGGTGCGGTGCGCCCACCCAATATGGCCTTGCTGCATACAGTCGGTGAACAATAAAAAAAGGCGAGTGGGATTGTGCACCACTCGCCATCACGTTAATTATCGCAGCCAGAGATACTGATATGGCATCAGCTCAATATCGAGATGTTCCTGCACAGGGACGAATTCCTGTTGTGTGAGAAGGTCGGTCACAGAAGTAACCGGCTTTTTTATTGGGTATGAAATCTTTTGTCTTGCATCGCTCAGGTTGTGGATAGCAAAAATGGTTTCACCCTGGTAGTGTCGCTCGAACGCCGCGATGGCTTGATTTTCGAAATCGATCCATACAAAGTCTCCCCAGCCGAATACCCGGTGCTGCTTCTTTGCCGCGACCATCTGCCGGATGACATTCAGTAGGGAGTGGGGATCCTCTCGCTGCACGGCAACATTGACTCGAGCAGGGCCATGTATTTCATCGCTGATCAAGGGTGCATACAATGATTCCGGGGGTGCCTCAGAAAAGCCTGCAGTGGGCCCCAGTTCCCATTGCATCGGCGTGCGGACGCCGTTGCGGTCGCCCAGCCAGATATTATCACCCATGCCGATCTCATCCCCGTAATACAGGATAGGTGAGCCAGGCAGCGTGAACAACAGAGAATGCGCCAGCCTGATCTTGCGCGCATCGTTATCGAGCAGGGGAGCCAGTCGGCGGCGGATACCCAGGTTGAGACGCATGCGCGGCTCGGGCGCATATTGTTCCCACATCCACTGGCGCTCTTCCTCAGTCACCATTTCGAGCGTGAGCTCGTCATGGTTACGCAGAAAGGTGCACCACTGGCAGTTCTCAGGGATAGGTGGCGTCCTTCGGAGGATCTCGATCATGTCTTCCGCACGTCCTTTTTTGATCGCCATGTAAATGCGCGGCATGATCGGAAAGTGGAACCCCATGTGGAACTCATCGCCATCGCCAAAGTAGGGTCGGACATCCTCGGGCCATTGGTTTGCCTCGCAGAGCAGAATGCGGCCGGGATAGTTTGATTCCATGAAGGCGCGCAGTTTCTTTAAATAAATATGCGTCTCGGGCAGGTTCTCACAAGTGGTTCCCTCGCGCTCGAAAAGATACGGGACCGCGTCCGCGCGGAAGCCATCGATTCCTAGCTCCAACCAGAAGCCGGCAACCTTGATCATTTCCTCCTGAACTTTAGGATTGTCATAGTTCAAATCGGGTTGGCTGGCATAGAAGCGATGCCAGAAGTATTGGCCGGCCTGCTCATCCCATGTCCAGTTGGAGGATTCGGTGTCTATGAAAATGATACGCGCATCTTTGTATTTCTGCTTGTCGTCGCTCCAGACGTAGTAGTCTCGATACGGAGAATTACGGTCGGAGCACGAAGCCTGGAACCAGGGATGTTGATCAGAGGTGTGATTTAGCACAAGGTCCATGATGATCCGCAGGTTCCGGTTGTGGGCAGCTTCGATCAGCTTCTTGAGGTCATCCAGCGTACCAAAGGT
>DATHTL010000225.1:0-13197 GCA_035463255.1 Anaerolineales bacterium
CGTGAACTTGACATACGGGATGAGGATCAGCACCAGCAAGAAGATTGCCCAGCCCAGGCCACGCATAAGGGCATGATCTGACTCTAGAAACTGGAAACGGGTGGAAATATCGAAGGGTACTTCGCTCGAACGAAGAAGGAAAGCAATCAACAGCACACAGGCAGCCATTATGACCAGATAGGCCGCCATCAGAATCCCCCATACGGAACGGGTCAAGTCCACCCCTACTTCGTTCCAGTGAACCAGGGATGCACGCATCGCCATCACATTGACGATAAACGTCAAGGCAAGGATCGTCAGCCAGAACGAACGAGAGAACTGCAGTGTTCGAGGCATCGCTATCCGCGCTAAGGGAGAGGTTCAGGGGAGGGGGGCGCCGCCGTTTTTTGCCTCGTCAGTGCTGAAAGAATGGAGGGCAAAAACAATGCGCCGGGCAGACTCGAGAGCAGAAAATAGGCTCGGATGAGCAAGGCTATGGTAGCAGCTACTGATGGAACAAACCCGACGATATTGGAGAGAAGGAAAGTAAAGACTAGTTCTTGGACTCCATAACCATTGATCGAGATTGGAATGAGCGTTATGAAATAAGTGAGGCTCCACAGTCCTGCAATCATCCAGAACGAGGCATGAGTACCGAGATCATCGACAAAAATATAAATCGATCCAAAAAGACAGAGCATGTGAATCCAGGTGAAGGCCAATGCTGCAAGCAAGGAAGCCGGTTTTCTGAGCCAAATGGAAAATATAGAAAGTGTTCGTTTGAAAAACGCCACCGGTTTATGAAATCTGGAAAAAAAAGAGATGGTGAAAGGGACGTTCTGCAAAACATTCCATGAGTATGCCACTCCAAATGGAACCGTCATGGCCATGCCTGCCATGCCGATCAATCGATCGGCAGCAATGGACGCAAGGCACACTGCGCGGTCAAATCCCATCTGCATGACTCCCACCAGGCGCACAACGTCGCCACCTATCGTTGTCGGCAGAAAATTCGTTGCAAACAGACCCATAAAGGTCAGTGCCAGACTATCTTTAAAACGAATATTGATTCCGCCAGACAGCAAAAGAACCTGCCATCGCCACGCGACCGCAATCCGAGAAATGGAAAACAAAATTGCAACCCAAAGCAAGTCTCCCAGTTTGATTTGCCGCATGGCAACCAGAATTCCAGTTCCATCTTCCTTTCTGAGAATCCAAAGCAACAGCAGGAGCGCTAGAAACGTTCCTATTGCCTGCAAAATGAGTTGACGATTTCGTGACCACCAGGAGGACATTATTTTTTTCCAAGCACCGTGCGAACCGTATAGGTGGGTTTCTTCTGTGATTCGTGATAAGTGCGCGCCAGTATTTCTGCAATCAAGCCCATCAAAATGGATTGAAAGCCCAGGATCAGGAACATTACCCCCAGTTGAAACAGCGGGGAGCCGAGGACGGGGACACCTTCGAAGGTCCGACGAAGCCACAAATAGGCAAGCAGAACCCCGCCACCGGTGATCAGCAGCATCCCTGCGCCTCCAAAGAGACGCATGGGCTTGTGCGAATAATTCAGCAAGAACTTGACCGTGAAGAGATCCAGGATGATCTTGAGAGTCCGATCCAGGCCGTAATTGGCTTTGCCAAACTTGCGCTCGTGATGCCGGACAGGCATTTCGGTGATGCGCGCACCCACAGAACTGGCGAACACCGGAATGAAACGGTGCATCTCTCCGTAAAGCCGGAAACCTTCCAGCACCTCGCGGCGATAGGCCTTCAACGTGCAGCCATAATCGTGCAGATGAACGCCAGTGACCCAGGAGATCAACCCGTTGGCAATATTGGACGGGATAGTACGCGTCAGGCGGTTATCCTTGCGATCTTTGCGCCAGCCGCTGACAAGGTCATAACCTTCGTCCAGTTTGGCGAGCAGCATAGGGATATCGGCCGGGTCATTCTGCAGGTCGGCATCGAGCAGGACGATGATCTCGCCCTGCGCATTGTCGATCCCCGCGGTGATCGCGGCAGTCTGACCGAAGTTGCGGCGAAACGACACCACACGCACGTGTTCCGGGTCTTTTTCGACAAGGGATTTTAGAACCTCAAAGCTATGGTCACGGCTGCCATCATCTATAAAGATGACCTCCCATATGCTTTGGAGGGGTTTCAATGTTTGCTGAATACAATCGTACAGGATCGGCAGGTTTTCAGCTTCATTGTATACAGGGATGATCAGAGACAAATTATGCATTACTGTTTCTTCTGACTTAATCTCTCAAGGTCTGCATCCACCATCATGCTTACAAGCTCCATGAAGGTGACCGACGGCTCCCAGCCGAGGACCACCCGCGCTTTCGATGGATCGGAGATCAAAAGGTCTACTTCGGCAGGACGGTAGAACTTTTCATCCTGCACAACATAGTCATTGTAATCCAGGCCGACGCGCCCAAACGCGATCTCACAGAATTCCCGCACCGAATGTGTTTCTCCCATGCCCACAACAAACGTTTCCGGTGTATCGTGCTGCAGCATGCGCCACATGGCTTCCACATAATCGCCGGCAAAACCCCAGTCCCGTTGCGCTTCAAGGTTGCCCAGGCGCAGCTCTTTGGCACGTCCCAGCTTGATGCGCGCCACACCGTCCGAGATCTTGCGCGTGACAAACTCCAACCCGCGGCGCGGACTCTCGTGGTTGAACAAAATGCCCGACGAGGCAAACATGTTGAACGATTCGCGGTAGTTCACCGTGATCCAGTGTCCATAGACCTTTGCTACGCCGTAAGGGCTGCGCGGGTAGAACGCGGTGGTTTCGCATTGCGGCACTTCCACAACCTTGCCAAACATCTCACTGGAGGAGGCCTGATAAAAACGGATCTTGGGGTTGACAAAGCGGATCGCTTCCAACATACGCGTCACCCCCAGAGCGGTGATGTCACCTGTTAGCGCCGGTTGATTCCAGGACGTGGGGACAAACGATTGTGCGGCGAGGTTATATACCTCGGTCGGTTCATATTCCTCAAGCAAGGCAAGGAGGGAACCCTGATCGTGCAAATCCCCCTGGCAAACTGTAATATCATCCAACAAATGCTCAATCCGCTCATAGGTGACAGTGCTAGAACGACGCGCCACGCCGACCACACGATATCCCTTTGAAAGTAGTAGTTCGGCCAGATAGGATCCATCCTGTCCGGTGATGCCAGTGATGAGAGCAGTGGGCATTAAATCTCCTTTTCAAAATTCAACGACTGAATTATAAACTTACACGGATGGCTGTCAAGCGCGGCTTTTGTCCGTGGGACTGCTTTGCTCGTCCACAGGACCGGCTTGCTCTTCTGGGAAGCTGCTTCGCTTATCCCGCCACAGACCGGTAGCCAGGATAATGCCCCACAATCCCATAATGATGGCAACCATCACTCCAAACGGCAGTTGCCCTCCCAGGTGGTAATACCGGCTGGCATACCACTGTGTAAAAAACAATAAAAAGACGATCTCCATCAGGAGAACACGGGTGAACCATGCGCTGTGTGTTTCTCTCCACCAGACCCATACGTACCCGGCGACGATCGACTGCCACACGAACAGAATCGTACGGTAACGCGGATTGTCCCAGAGGTCTGCCCCACCTCGCAAGGCGGCTAGCAGGATCCAGAGCCACACGATTAACGAAAGCCATAGGATCAAATTGCGAATCTTTCTTGAATTCTGCCCGGCTGCAGCAACGAATGAGAAGGTCAGCATGGGGAGCAAAGCATACCAGATAAGCGCGCGCGGAAGAATAACCAACTTCCAGATCCATAGTGTTGGACGAACGATCGTAGCCGGCAAGACGGGTTGGAAGATGCCATAGATGGCGACAAAGGGCAACCGGATCCACCGCGGCGCTTCGTCGAATATCTTTTGCACCCAGCCTGAATCGCGTTCCAGCTGATACGCATCCCATTTGACCGCCGCCTGGAACCAGTCATTGATCACGTGCAAGGGAGATCTCGCACTGAATTCTCCGGAACGATTCAATGAGGAAGACAGGAACAGAAGTCCGATGGCAAACAGGATCGCGATGGCTGCAAGTCCTCGCCAGGAAAGTTCGCGGCGCTCGTTCGTGAAGAAGATCCAGCCTGCAAAAATGACGATCGTAATAAGTGCAACCGCCGGCGAGACCAGTAACATGCCAAACAGCCCGGCTGCGATCCATAACCATCCACTGCGGTCCTTCACCCGATGGAGGAGGCTGCCACTCCGGTCGAGGGTTGGAGCCCCTTCCGTCAAATCGAACCGATGGACAAACCCCCAAAAAGCGAACGCGGTGAACGTCAGCAAATATGGTTCCCGCATCGCCGATGCACCCAGCAACACGCTATCAGGAAATAAGGCAAAGATCCATGCGGACGCCCAGGCAACCTTTTCACCAAAGACCTGATTCACGGCCTTCCATAGGAATGGAACCCCCAGCGCGGCAAAGAAGGCTGCGAACAGCACCAGCATCAGCGGGCGGTGCGCGTCGGGAGAAAAGTAACGATACACAGAAGTATTGAATGCCAGTAGTCCGCCGTACTGGTCAGAACCATATCTGGCACTGAACGCGTCGATCACTGGATGTTCTGAGTTTGCCAGCTCCCAGGCCTTTTCGTCGCGGCGATGTGCATCCGTGAAGACATAACCGGCGCGGTCATCTTCGTCATCATGCCCGTAGAGAGGGAGAGCAAAGTGCAAAGTCATCCCCACCCCCAGACGCAGCAAGAACGTCAGGGCAATGATAATTCCCAGCATGCGCCCGGCGTTTGCCCAGCGGAAGGCAAGCTGCAGCAGGGTCAAAGAAAGAAGAAAGAGGAAGGAAAAAGAGAGGAAACCAGTGAGCCAATTCCCGTCCTGAATGGATGCGAGCAATGCACCCAGGGCCAGTGAAGCAGGAACAATAGTGTAAAAATCGTTTGCAGTGAAGTAGTTTGCTTTCATACAAATCCGTTCAAGATCCGCGCGGCGCGGGCCAGCCAAGTATAGCCTTGAACCGCCTGTTTTGCCTGTGTGCCCAGCGTGATGCGCTGGTTCTCATCTTTTAGCAGGTTATCCAGTGCAATTTTCCACGCCGATACATCATCCGGCTCACAGAGCACCGCCGTCTGATCATTCAACACCTCGCGGATCACCGGCAGGTCTGACGAGACAATGGCGCGCCCGGCTGCCATGTATTCGAACATCTTCATCGGGCTGGCCACGCTGGCCGAATCCGCGGTCCCGCTCGAGCCCATGATGGAGCGGCTGTAGGGCATGAGCAGGATATCCGCTGCAGCCTGGTAGAGTGGCAGGTCGCGGTTGGGAATAAACCCGGTGAACGTGATGTTATCTGACTCTGCGCGTTGTTTCCAGTGAGATATGTCCTCAGGCCGTCCGCCCACCCAGACGAAGTGCACCTGTGGAACTAATTTCGCCAGCGCGAGAAACAGCTCTGCACCGCGGCCCGCATACAAGTGGCCGGTGCACATCACGGTTGGAGCTTCGCGCAGGCCAGTCTGGCGGCGTGCCGTCACCGGGTCTGGTAACGAGTTGAAGCGCTCCAGATCCACGCCATTCGGAGCGATGACCACTTCGTCTGGAGAAAAATGCATGTGAAAGTCGCGCTCCAGAATATTCACGAGCGCGCGCGTGATCGAGGCGAGGCGCTTGCGTCCGGGCAGGGCCGCCAATGTCCGATGCCAGGCAGGACCAAACAGTCCGGTGGGTTGGATATGTATTTCAAAAACGACGGGCAATTTGTTCAACAGTCCGAAGACTGCCGATTGAGGGAACCAGGAATAGATCAAACCCGCTTTGAGGGCGCGAGCACGGCGGACCGCGTCCCATGTGAACTTGCGGCGGCTGGAGGAGGTGAGCCACTCAATGGGAAGGTCGGTTTGCAGCCCATAATGTGCCTGGAGATCGATGGATGGATTTTTTCGACCGGGAACCAGCAGCGTCACCTGATGACCAAGCTGCACAAGCGCCTGGCAGGCTTTCATCACTTGCAGGCTATTCGCGGTGTCTGAGGGGATAGTGGAACCGGCAATGGCAACGATGTTCATGATGTGGCTTCTTGACGCCTAAGGATAGATAGACCGCGTAACACATTCCAGCTAACGGAAATGGCGAGATATGCAGAGAAAATCGCAGCGCCTACAAGGTAGCTCCTCCCAGGCAGCAGCAGGAAAATCAGAGCGATTTCAACCGCCCCGGTAATCGCCGCCACCATGAGCGGATAATTGGGCTGTCCTAACGCCAATAGCAACGGGCGATTCCAGTTCATGATATTGGCAAAGGCATAGCCGATTAAGAGAATAACAAGACCTGGATAAGCAGGAGCCATTTCGTTGCCGTATAGCAATGGGATGATCCACCAGCCGAGGGCGATCAAGCCGCCGCCTGCCAGCAGAGTCCACGCGCCCGCCAGGCCGCTGACCTGTTTCAACAATTTTCGCGTGGCCTGCCACTGGCGCTGCGCCATGGTGCGGGTGATCTCGGCGTAGGTGGGCCAGAGGAATGGCTCAACAGGCAGCATCACTAGATTCACCAGGCTCGCGGCCAGCCGGAAGTATGCTACCTGGGCATTGGAAAGAAAGAGTGCCAGATACAGGCGAATGTTATCGCGTGCGAACAGATTGACCGTTCCATTCAGATTTGTACTCAAGGCAAAGCGCAGAATGGATTTCCAGTCTTGGATCAGGTTGAGGCGCGCATGAGTCCATTCACTTCCGAGTTTGTTTTTTAACTCGCGAAGAGCAAAAACAAAGATGAGAACAGAGGCGATGGTTTTGCCAACCAGATAGGAGATCAGAATTCCCGCAATCCCAAGGTTTATTACAAAGGCTGTAATGATCAAAAGAGTCGTTGCAAGGCTCTGATAAAAATTGGCTTGCGCAACTTGTTTAAACTGATCAAAGGTTTGAAGCACGCCGACAGATGTTTCATACACGAGATTCGCTAACAGGAACAGACCATAAAAGCGAAACAGAGAGACAACGGAGACATCCTCAGCAAACACCCGGGCTCCCCATAAAGAAAGGATAAGCAAAACAGCGTAAGCAAGAAGCGACGTTCCAGCTTCCGCGAGCCCGATCCCTTTGACAAGCGCAGCGGCACGCTCTCGATCGTTCTGCGCCAATGCCTCCCCCATATATTTGACCACCACTTCGCTCATACGGAAGGAGAGCAGGCGATTCACGTTGGAGGCAAAATCCATGACGATGACAAGCAAGCCATATCCGGAATCACCCAGTAACCTAATAACAAAAATACTCTGCAGCACCCCCAGCCCGGCAGAGAGCGTGTTGCTGCTAAAAAGGTAACTGCTGTTCCGCACCACGCGCCGGAATAGAAGGTCTTCGCGCAGACCGGAATAGATTTTTTGAAAAATGGAGGTCATGCTTTGCTCTGGGCCGGCCCCTCAATCCGATGGGCCCGCACGCTTGTAGACCATGATGGCAGACTCCCAGCGGCACCGCTCTGCCTTGGGCGCGGACTTTAGCTTTTCGTAATTGCCGTTTTCCAGGATTTCGATCACCCAATCCTGTTTGAGCCCGGACTCTATCAAAACATAATCGGCTTCTGCCAGCCACTGCTTCGCGAGAACGTCATTCCAAAGACCCGTGCGTAATAGCGTATCTGTGTCCCCACCAACAAAGTAGGAGTGCAGGTGATTCAATTGTGGGGGATAGACCTTTACATCCGGCAGATACAGGAAAATGGCGTTGATCCGTCCATCCCAGTAGACTTGGGACCCGGGCGGGATGAGGCTGCGCAGATGCTCACCGGCGCGCTCATAAGAGGCAAGCACATTCGAGCCATCGCAATCAAAGAAATCATTCCCTTTGCCCAGAACTTTTGTGGGCGACAGAATCAGGCCAAGGATGAGCACTGTGTTCAGAGCGATCAGCCCCACCCTCCGTGACCATTCCCTGCGATCGGCAAAGAAGCGCCGCGTCCATAGCAGTCCGAAGGCGAAGAGCCCAACGACCAGGAAACTAACGAACAGCACAAAGCTGACTCGGAATAACATCAGATGCGGCAGCCCGGTGAGGTTGAGCATGGCATTCCAGACATACACCCGGTCCAGCCGCTCGATTATGGTTCGGGCAAAGGCAGAGCTCAAGTCCTCATGTGTGGTGGAGCCAATGGAAATAATCGAGATGGCGATGAGGATCAGAATCACTGTTCGCCGGAACGCGGACAGATCCTTGACCAGAAACCGGTAGGCGACTACCAGCAGCAGAAACCCAACGAAGTCAAAATAACCCACATAGAGCAAGATGCAGGATACACAAAAATTCCCAAAGAGGGATGCTTGCATATGCGCACCTAGCAAGACCAGAAGCAAAACCGAGAGGAAGATAGATGCCTTCACCCGTCCGGTCAGCCGCAGTCGAGTCGGCAGAGGCCACAATAGCCAGACCGCGACCGCACTGACTAACGTTACAAAGTGCAACCGGAAGGTGAGCCAGAAATACAGAAATGTGCGATACAGGTTGGCAACCTCTATTTCTATGACCCGTTCTCCATAAGCCGTTGGAGGGGGCGCATGCTCACTAATCACCTGCGCGGCAGGAGTTGGCAGCCGCACTGACCAGAGATACAAGACTTCCGGCCAGTACCAGAGTGTGCCAATCGCAAAAACGAACAGTCCACTGGCGAGGCCGAGAAACCCGATCTTCCACCCATACTGCCAGAGCAAATAGAGGAAGAGCAGCGGCAGCACGAAGATCATATTTTCGCGGGTCAGGATCATCAGTCCCGCCAGCCCGGAGCCCAGCAGGATTTGCCAGAGCGGGCGTTTTATGCCCACCGTAAACACCAGCATCCAGGCCAGCATGATGGCGATCAAGCCCTCCGAAAGCGCCAGCGTATACACCTTTACTTCGGCCGGATTCAGGGCAATGACCCATACAGACGCGGCTGCCCACCATTGCCCGCCCCAGCGCCTGGCAAAGACCCACATGCTAAGCAGGGTCAGCACCGCCAGAACGATCATGAAGTACCGTGCTACATCCAGGCCCGGTCCGAACCATTTTTGAATGTATCCGGGGATCAGAAAGGATAAAACAGCATGATTGGTCCACAGGCCATAGTCCTGGAACGGGACATACTGGCCGGTGGCGAATAACCAGCCCTTGTATACATACAAGCCTTCATCTAAAAAGGATGTCTTCGTCCGCGCAGTGTCGATAGCCTGAACAATGTACGTAGCAAAGCCAGCTACCGTCAAAACAAGAGGAAGCCAGGGTATGGAAGCGATTCTTTTTATCAGAACGGAAACTCTCTGCATTGCGTCGTGCCTTGCCTAGGGGGTCAGGATCTGGCTTGCCCATTCCCGTTCGGCGTTATACCATTCTACAAGCTTTTCCACGCCCATGCGCATGTTGTACTGCGGCTCCCAACCAAGCAGGCTACCCGCCTTGTTGACGTCTGCCCAGTTGGTGAACATATCGGCCGGGTTCGGCGGGCCATGTTGCACAACGGCTTTTTTGCCAATCACCTCTTCGATCAGCTTAATCAAGTTATTGATGGTGATGACTTCATGTCCACCGAGATTGATGACCTCATAGCCAACTGGCTTTAGCGCAAGGATCGTGCCCCGGGCGATATCGTCAATGTAGGTGAAGCCGCGCGATTGCTCTCCATCGCCATTCACACGTACGGGTAGTCCTTCGCTGATCCATTGCACGAAGCGGAATAAAGCCAGATCCGGCCGGCCCGCGGGACCATACACGGTAAAGTAGCGCACAACGCTGATGTCGATATCGTACAGGTGGTGATAGGCATGGCACATCGCCTCGGCGCCCTTCTTGCTGGCCGCGTAGGGCTGAAGCGGCTCGCTGCTCGAAGCGGATTCCGGCGTCGGGTAGGGCGGCTCGGCCCCATAAATGGAAGATGTGGAGGCGACCACAAATTTCTGCGTCCCGGTCTGGCGACAGATCTCCAGCATATTCAGCGTGCCAAGCACATTGCTCTCCACAAAGACCCACGGGTCCTCCACGCTGAAGCGCACACCTGCGCGCGCCGCCAGATTGATCACCCCATCGAATGTTTCGCCTTTGAACGGCTCAATTACGGATTTCTGGGAAATATCCAGCTGGTGGAACCGGAACTCGGGCATCGCCTGCAGCTTACGCAGGCGGTACTCCTTCATGCGTGGATCATAGGCATCGTTCATATTGTCGATGCCAACTACCGTGTGCCCATCCTTGATGAGCAGCTCAGATGTACGCGCACCGATGAAGCCTGCCGCGCCGGTAACGAGATAATGTGCCATAGTCGTCCTCTCCTTTGAGCGATTTACAATCTTACAACATTACCATTACTTGACGGTATGTTGCGCGTTGCGTTACGGCTGTCAAAGACGAATGCGGCCGACTCCACGATCGCTTGGTAATCATAGACTTTATGATTGGTAATGATGACCACGGCGTCTGCTTTTGCCACGGCGTTCATCACATCCTGTACGCTCTCCATCTGCCAGCCATCCGTTTCGTGATGGATGTGGGAGATATACGGGTCATGGTATTCCACCAGGGCGCCCTTTTGCTGTAAAAGACCGATCACATCCAGCGCAGGCGATTCACGCACATCATCGATGTCAGGCTTGTATGCCGCTCCTAACACCAGCACCTTTGAGCCTTTGAGCGCCTTGCCGCGATCGTTCAGTCCTTCCATCACCCGGCTGACTACGTAACGCGGCATGTTCGTGTTGATTTCAGAAGCAAGCTCGATGAAGCGCGCGTTGTAACGGAATGCCTTCATCTTCCACGAAAGATACAGCGGATCGATCGGGATGCAGTGTCCGCCCAATCCCGGTCCGGGGGTGAACTTCATAAACCCGAAGGGCTTTGTAGCCGCGGCATCGATCACCTCCCACACGTCCACGCCCAGGCGTTCGCACATGATCGCCAGTTCATTGACCAAACCAATGTTGATCATGCGGAAGGTATTCTCAAGTAATTTAGCCATTTCCGCCGCTTCTGCCGAGCTGACGCGATGAACGCTTTGGATAGCGCCCTCATACCAGACCGTGGCGACCTCACTGCACGCTTCGGTGATCCCGCCCATGACCTTCGGTGTGTTGATGGTCGTAAAATCCTCACGCCCCGGATCCACACGTTCGGGAGAAAACGCCAGGAACCAGTCTTCTCCCACGGTGAGCCCGCGATCGGTGCCGAGCTTCGGTAACAGAAGCTCGCGGGTCGTGCCGGGATACGTGGTTGACTCAAGTACCACGACCATGCCCTTGTGCATGTATTTCGCCAGCTCATCGGTGGCCGATAGTATAAATGACATATCCGGGTCGCCTGTTTTGCGCAGCGGGGTGGGCACACAAATGCTGACAGCGTCCATTTCCTGCAGGACAGAGAAGTCCGTGGTCGCTTGTAGATGGCCTGTTTCAACAAGTTTTTCAAGGGTAGCAGTTTTTACATCGGGTATGTAAGAGACACCTTGATTGAGGCAATCCACTTTGCGATGGTCCGGATCAACGCCCATAACCTGGAAACCTGCTTCGGCAAACACAACTGCCAGTGGCAGACCCACATATCCGAGCCCCAGTATTCCGATACGGGCCTTTTTTGTTTTAAGATGATCGACGAGTGTTTCTTTGATTGACATGTCTGTTCCTTCTGGTCACCTGAGCTATTTGAAGTGTGAGGTGACTTAAAATAAATTCATCTGTTTCGGGCTTTCTTCTTCTTTTTTAGCCTGCTTCCCCTTGGACCTGCCCAGCTCGGCGCGTGCCTGTGCAAGCAGCTCGGGCAGTTTGGCAAAATCGGCCAGGATAGCCGGCTTAAGCGCCATCTGGTGCAACGCCGCGGCCGGGTGATACATGGCGATCACAAAATGGTCGCCTACTTTCCGCATTTGTCCATGGATCTGTGTGATCTTTGCGCCCTTGAAGAACAAGCCCATGGAAAATCGGCCCAGCGTGACGATGATACTGGGGTTGACGATCCTGATCTGATGCTGGAGATAATTACTGGTGCATGTCTCGATCTCATCCGGTAACGGGTCGCGGTTGCCGGGCGGACGGCATTTGACCACATTAGTGATCCACACGTCCGCGCGCGTGACACCGGCCTGCTCGAGCAGCTGATCGAGGAACTTTCCCGCCGCGCCGACAAATGGGCGTCCCTGCTCGTTCTCGTGAAAACCAGGCCCTTCGCCAATAAACATGATCTCGGCATGGGTGGGGCCTTCCCCGGGAACGGCTTTCTTGCGTGAGCGATGGAGCTCGCACTTTGTACAGACCACAATTTGCTTGGCAAGCGTCTCCAGCTCCTGTTCATCGCTCATTTTGTTCCTCCGTGTCCACCATCGAGTGTTCCTCATCGATGACGAGCTGCTCCGCTTTCAGCGGATCCAGGTTCATCAGGATCGCATCTTCATCGTTATCCCGGTAATAACGCCGCCTGCGGCCTGTTTCCTCATACCCGAACTTGCGATACATAGCCTGCGCAGCCACGTTGCTTTCCCGCACTTCCAAAAACGAACTGACCGCCCCTTCCTCGATCAGATGTCGCAATGCATGCGACAACAATCTCTTTGCGATGCCTTGCCTGCGAAAATCTGGATGAGTTGCAATTGTTGCAACATGTGCTTCACTGACGATCAGCCAGACCACGATCATCCCGATAGCTTTTCCATCGAGCTCGGCCACCCAGCAGCGCGAAGCGGGATTATCCGTCAGTTCGAAGCGGAAAGACCGTTCCGGCCAGGGCAGGCTAAATGACTTTTGATCCAGGTCAATGACGGCCGGAATATCGTCCAGCGTCATCTTGCGAATAATCAAGTTCATGCAGGTATCGAGCCAGCTACATGTAAATAGATCGGTGTGAGAGTCGCCTCGTTATCCACCTGGCCGGATTGCCAGCGCGCCCATGCTAGCTCGGCAAGGATAGCCGGACGCCGCACAGATTGGGCTGGCGAGATCAAACGGATCTCGGACTTGTTCGCCAATTTCTGGCGATGTTCGGATGTAAACTCACCGCACAGAATCACGGAACTCCGCACTTCGTCGATCAACGCCTCGAGCGTGAGCACGCGCGCGGAACCCTTAGCCTGCCAGCCATGTTTTGAGCTTTTATACCAGCCGGCAGCAAAGCGGCCGCGACCCGCCTGAATGGCCACCACCAACGGCAGCCTGGACGAAGGCTGGGCAGCAGCGAGCACATCCAGCGTGGGAATGCCGACCAGGGATAACTGCCGCGCCAGCGC
>DATHTL010000226.1:0-39857 GCA_035463255.1 Anaerolineales bacterium
ATCCGTTAACTGGCTGGGTGACATGCCCGGTGCCTGGCTCGCGATCACAATTGCGACCATTTGGTGGACGATTGGGTTTAACACTGTCATTTTTCTGACTGCCCTGCAGGAGATCCCCAAGCCTCTGTACGAAGCCGCTTCTTTGGACGGGGCCAGCGCGCGGCAGCAGTTCTTCCTGATCACCATCCCCATGCTGCGGTCCGTGCTGGTGTTTGTGCTGACGATCACCCTGATCGCCTCCGCCAACCTTTTTGGCCAGCCCTACTTAATGACCGGGGGAGGTCCGGCGGACGGCACGCAGACAGTAATCCATCGCATTTTTTTTGAGGGCATTCTCCGCAGCCAGATGGGTAGAGCCGCAGCCATGTCTATTTTGGTCGCGCTGATGTTACTTGTCCTGACTTATCTCAATTTTAAATTTTTCGGGCAAACTGAGGAATCGTAGGAGAGCTGTTATGACGACGTTACCAACCACCCGCGAGATACAAGAAACCGACGTCGAGATCGGTGAATCAAAAGTAAGCAAGGCTGGCTTTTACGTAGTCCTGATCCTGTTTGCACTGTTCTTCCTGCTGCCGCTGCTCTGGATGGTCGTGACCGCCTTTAAGCCGTTCGAAGAGTGGCTCACTCCCAACTGGATCCCGATGAACCCGACGCTGGAGAATTTCACGTCCATCTTTAATGACAAGACGCTGCCGGTCCTGAACTGGTTCTTCAATAGTTTCCTCATTGCCTCGCTGTTCACAGCGGCTATCCTGATCATCGATTCACTTGCCGGTTACGCCTATGCCCGACTGGAATTCCCCGGTAAAAATCTGCTGTTCGGACTGATGCTGGCAACGCTGGTGATGCCGGGAATCATGTTTTTGATTCCCAATTACCTTACGGTGGCCCGGCTCGATTGGATCGGCAAAATCCAGGGGGTGATCGCACCCGGGTTGTCGGGTGTATTTGGTGTGTTCTTCATGCGCCAGTTTTTTCAGGGTCTTCCCCGGGAACTGGAGGAAGCGGCTTACATTGACGGCGCCAGCGTGTGGCGCACCTTCGTTTCTGTCATATTACCGCTCTCCAAAGGGCCGCTGGTTACCCTGGGAATCATCACATTTCTCACGTCGTGGAACGATTTCTTATGGCCTCTTCTGATCCTGGGTGGGAACCGTGAAGCCCTGACTCTGCCGGTGGGTCTGGCTACCCTTCAGGGTCAGTACAACTTTGACTATGGCAAGCTGATGGCAGGCGCCCTGATATTGACGATTCCCGTGTTGATCCTGTATGCGATCTTCCAGCGTTACATTATCCGTTCCATTTCCATGACAGGCATTAAGGGCTAGACAAATCTGGTATAAAATACGCCTTTCATGCAATCAGTGACCCAGCCACTGTGAGCCAGACTTTTGCTCGACGGGATAAATTTCCACCGGTGGTATCCAACGATGCGGCCGGTGTTGAAGGACGCCGACTGCACGGTGAAACACTTGATGTTGACTATGGTAAACCAACGATGACATTACTGAACCTGAAACGATTTCTTTTCGATTTACGCACAATCTGGGGAATTATCCTGTTACTGCTCAGCGCCTGCGCCCCGGTAACTCCGGCCGCCCAGCGAGTTCCAACGCAGACCACAAGCCCTACCCATACTGATGACAGTCCGCCACAGGCGGTAGCACCGACCCCTACGGGACTTTCCGAGCCCTCGTTTACCAATCCGGTCTACAAAAAAGATTTTCCCGACCCGCATATCATCCGGGTCGGGGAGACATATTATGCATATGGCACTCCACCGCCCGGCAGTACCAGCAACATCCAGGTGATGAGCTCCGCGGATTTGATTCAATGGGAACACCTCGGCGATGCCTTGCCTGGCCTGCCCGAGTGGGCAAAGCTTAATTTGGGCTCGACCTGGGCCCCCGGCGTCATCCAGATCGAAGACAAGTTTTTGATGTATTACGTGGCGCGAGACAAAGAAGTTGATCGACAGTGCATTGGAGTGGGTGTAAGCGATGATCCTGCTGGTCCTTTTGCAGATCCTAACGATAAACCATTTATCTGCCAGGGAGAGCTGGGCGGCTCGATTGATGCCTATCCCTACCAGGATGACGATGGCAAGCTCTACCTGTTCTGGAAGAACGATGGAAATTGCTGTGGCCTGGACGTCTGGCTGTGGGTGCAGGAATTAAGCGCAGATGGGATGTCCCTGCTCGGTGAGCCAGTGCAGTTAGTCAAAAGAGATCAACCCTGGGAACGGCCCTTGATAGAAAACCCGGCCATGGTCGAGCACAATGATCAGTATTATCTTTTTTATTCAGGTAACTGGTGGGAATCCCATCAGTATGCCATCAGCTATGCTGTCTGCGAGACGATCACCGGACCCTGCGAAAAGCCCCTGGATAAGCCCTGGGTAGATTACGAAGGCTCGGTGATGGGCCCCGGCGGCCAGACATTCTTCACAGACACCGAAGGCAACCTGTGGATGGCGTACCATGCCTGGACCGGTGCAAACATCGGCAATGACATTGGAGACCGCAGCCTGCACATCGATTTAGTCACATTTGAAGGTGACAAACCTGTCACCAACGGACCAACGTTTACCCCTCAATTATTGCCTTAACATCGAATGACACACAATCTCCTCGCTGCGCCCTTTACATGGGCTACGGGTATCGAAGATACCTTTATTCAGCACGCGCGTCCTCGCCTGCGTGCCCTTGATGAATATGAGCTGACCCAGCACTACAAGCTGTGGAAAAGCGATATCGATCTCGTCGCCGAGACGGGCGTACAGGCCGTACGCTGGGGCATTCCCTGGCATATCGTTCAGCCCGAACCGAACCGATGGGACTGGGAGTGGACGGATCGTGCCCTCGAGCATCTCGTTACCGTGAAGGGCATTACCCCGATCCTCGACCTGATGCACTATGGCACACCGATGTGGCTGGACAACAGTTTTATCAACTCCAGCTATCCTCAGCGCGTGGCGGAATACGCTGCCGCGGTCGTCGCCCGCTACAAGTCTCTCGTGCGTTATTACACACCGCTCAACGAACCCATGGTCAATGCCAGTATGTCGGGTTACAAGGCCGAATGGCCGCCGTATTTGAGCGGGGATGATGGTTATGTAAAGCTGGCGCTGGCAATCGCCAAGGGCATGGTACTCACTACGCGTGCCATTAAAGCTGAACAGCCCGATGCCGTCACCGTGCAGGTGGAAGCTCTATGGCATACATTCACACGTGACGAGTCGCTGAAAACACGCGCGGCGTTGTCCAATGCCCGCCAGTTCCTCTGCTTCGATCTCGCCACCGGCTGTTTGGACGGGAATCACGAGCTTGCAGAATATGTTCGTGCACACGGCGCCACCGAGGCTCAGCTCGATTGGTTCCTCAGAAACTGCGCGACCTTCGATATCTTTGGCGCAAATTACTATCCCTGGTCCTACGCGGAAATGAGACAAGATCCAATGGGAAAGCCCCATACCGTTGTCAGGCGAGCCTCCGGGCGCAAGATCGAACTCATTCTCCGCGCAGCCTGGGAACGCTACCACATGCCGGTCATAGTCACGGAGACATCCTCCAACGGAGATGTCAAGGCCCGCGCAAAGTGGATGGATGAGACGCTCGATACCGTCCGTTCTCTCCGCTCGGAAGGAATCCCGATCATTGGGTACACCTGGTTCCCCCTGTTCACCATGGTAGATTGGGCGTACAGAAAGGGCCGGCTCTCCCTCGATAAATACCTGGTCCATCTGGGATTGTATGACTCCGCGTTCGATGCCGACGGCACTTTGCGGCGGCAAGTGACTCCACTCGTGAATCACTTTCAGGAGCATATGGCCAAACCGATGCCGCCAGTCTCGAGCCCCTCATTCAAGAGCCCTGCCCCATCGCCTCGTACCCGCCGCTCCCTTGACGGCCAATGGTACTTCTCCCCGACGGAAATACAGAACACTGACAACTCCTCACTGATCGCTGTTCCTTCCCCCTGGCAGGCAGACCCACGCTTCCGAGACCACCTCGGCGAGGCATGGTACCAGCGCGAATTTCAGGTTCCCGCGGAATGGCTTGCGCCCGATTGCGTTCTCACACTGGGCTTTGGCGCAGTGGATTATTATGCCGAAGTCTGGTTGAACGGCATGAGGATCGGCGAACATGAGGGCGGGTACCTGCCTTTTGAGCTCAATATCACGGACGCCGCGCGACCCGGGGTGAATACTCTCACGGTTCGCGTGCAGGACCCATTGGAAACTTTTCCCGAAATTCCACATGGCAAGCAATCGTGGTATGGCATGCTCTCCGGCATCTGGCAATCGGTCTGGGTGGAGTCTCGGGCAGCGACGTTTATTCAACGTGTTAAAGTAACCCCCTCTCTGGATAGCGTGGAGATCGCAGTCACTCTTAATGGTACCCTTCACGAGGACCAAGTTCTACACATTGAAGTTCTCGACCCGGCAGGCGTTACGGTTGCGGCTGTCGAAACATCATCCCTCACTTACCACAATTCGACCGGGCTCAGGACAAGCTTACCAATTGCCGATCCCAAAACCTGGTCGCCGGACGAACCGAACCTGTACACGCTGAAAGTGGCTACCCGCAACGATGAGTTGACCGAAACGTTTGGTCTCCGGACGATTGAAGCGCGTGATGGGCGTATTCTACTGAATGGCCGCGCGTTCTATGTGCGTGGCGCTCTCGACCAGGATTACTACCCGGAGCTGATCTCCACGCCCCCATCGCAGGAGTACATCGAAGACCAGTTTCGCAAAGCGAAAGAGATGGGGCTGAATTGCCTGCGTGTCCACATCAAGGTTGCTGACCCGCGTTATTATGCAGCCGCCGACAAAGTAGGCCTGCTGATCTGGACGGAGCTTCCAAACCACATCCTGTTGAGCGAGGATGCCAGACGCCGCGCTCGCGAAACCCTGGCCGGCATGCTGGAGCGCGATGGCAACCATCCCAGCATCGGAATCTGGACCATCACCAACGAAAGCTGGGGCATCGACCTGACCGACTCCGCCCAGCGCGCCTGGCTCACGGAAACTTATCTCTGGTTCAAAGAACTGGACCCGACGCGACTCGTCGTTGGCAACTCAGCATGCTGGAGTAACTTCCATGTGATCACCGACATCGCCGATTTCCACATCTACTACAACATGCCCGACAACCTCGAAAAATGGCGGACATGGACCGCAACGTATGCGCGCCGTCCATGGTGGCTGTTCGCCCATGAGTACACAGAGCATGCGCTATGGAAAGAGTTCATGCTCGATCCGTGGTACTTAAGCGAAAGACCGCGCGCTGCCGATGTGCAGCCAAAAGGCGATGAGCCGCTGCTGGTCTCGGAGTTTGGCAGCTGGGGTCTGCCGGATGTAAATAAGCTTTATGAAGGGAATGGTGGCACTGCGCCATGGTGGTTCGATACCGGGCTCGACTGGAGTCACGGGGTTGTTTACCCGCGCGGCATTGAGCAGCGTTTTCGGGAGTATCACCTGAACCGCGTCTTTCCATCGCTGTCCGCGTTGGCCGAAGCCAGCCAGCGGCTTCAGTTTGATGCGCTAAAGTTCCAGATCGAGGATATGCGCTCGCATGCCAGCCTGCAGGGCTATGTGATCACTGAGCTGACAGACGTTCACTGGGAAAGCAATGGGTTGCTGGATATGTACCGCAATCCAAAAATCTTCTATTCACAACTGAGCAGGCTCAACGCGGATGATGTGCTCATCCCACGCTGGGAACGACTGGCATATTCAGCAGGCGAGACCTGCGCGATGAGGATATCGTTTTCGCATTACTCCTCCCCTGAAATCGATGAGGCGGTGCTTCAATGGCAGGTGACACATGCTGGAAGCGAGGTCAGCAGTGGACAAATACCCGTTGGCAAGTGCTCACCATTCGGGGTGACGGAATTGGGCACGCTGAGCTTTCAAACCCTACAGGTTGAACAGCCAGGCCAGTTGCAACTCAAACTGCAGCTGCTCAACGACGATCGTTTGCTTGCTTCCACCGATCAGGAAATCTATGTGTTGCCGGAGATCGCGCAAACGGTTGGGGGACTCCCCGTTTATTCTCCGCATCTCCGAGCACCGCTGGAGAAGCTGGGATATCACGTGACGGATGATTTATCTCAGACGAAGGTGGCCGTTGTGACGGTGCTGGATGATAGCCTGCGGGAGTTCATCCTGCGCGGCGGGCGCGTCCTGTTCCTCGCCGAAGACGAAGACGCCCTTCAAATGTACATCCCTGGCTTGAAAATCAAAGAGCGGGAAGAGACCCCCTGGCAAGGCGACTGGGCGAACACGTTCGGATGGCACCGCTTCGACAAATTGCCGACCGGTGGCGTCGTCAATTTTGCGTTTGCCGGTCTTACTCCGGAGTACATTATCGGTAGTTTTTCTCCACGCGATTTCGCTTTCAACGTATATGCCGGCCTGTTCGTGGGATGGCTGCATAAACCGGTGCCCACCATTGCCCGCAGGCGGGCGGGCCAGGGCGAGGTCCTGGTGTCAACATTCCGGTTGTCCAAAAATCTGGACACGAATCCCCTCGCCATGTATTTGTTTGCAGAGCTGATGAAGTTGGTGACGGCGCCGAAGCAGGTCACCGTGGAAATGCCTGCGAGTTCTGGTTAACAAAAGAAACCCTGAGCATGCTTAGGGTTTCTTTTGTTATGCTGTGACTGAGTATGAGTGGACGTGGTTCACACCAGAATTAGCTGAGTGCAGGTTGCGCAAAACCTACGCCGGAAGAGGAGATCCGGCGAACTCCGGTTAATTTTTTGAAGACTTCGACTTCCGTCTGATCGTAAGGTCTCCCGTCCGCACAGAGCAGGTCATGGAACCAGACCTGCGGCCCAACCTCCAGATCAATCGAATCGTTGACCGCGTTCAACTCTTTCCATTGGTAGATGGTGTTGGTTTTCCCAGCCACCAGGCCCCAGTTGAGACAACCTACATTTTCGCGGGAAAAGATGGGCAAGTGGGTTTTGACCAGGCTGCCCGTCGTGCGCGCCATCCATTCCGTACAGATCACGGGGCGTCCGTAGTCCTTGAGTTTGGTGATCTCGCACTCCAGCTTTTCTGTCTCCCAGTAATGGTGGAAGGTGATGATGTCCGAAGCTGCAAGCTGAAACTTATTAAGTTTAGGGAAATTCGACCAGAGTCCCACGCTCAGTGGCTGGGATGGGTTCACCGCCCATGCCCACTCAAAAACAGCCTTGACGAGCGGCAGGGATTTTTCCCCATTGCTGCTGTTACCGGGTTCGTTGTACAGATCCCAGAACAGGATACGCTCGTCGTTGGTAAATGAGCTGATGATATCCTTCACATAAGCTTCCAGGCGGGCCCAGGCTGCTGGCCCCTGATTGACAACGGCAACGCCCGGGCTTTGTAGCCATCCCGAGTTGTGGATCCCCGGCCTGGGCGCAGGCTGCGGACCGATTTTGGCATCGGCATTCCAGCAGTCGTCGAAAATCACCAGCATCGGGCGGATGCCGTGCCGGGAGGCAATATCCAGGAATTGGTCGATCCTCTGCTTGAACCCTTCTGGATCGGCCTCCCAGGCCAGGTCGTGTAAGAACGTGCGGACGGTGTTGAAGCCGATATCTGCCGCCCAGCTCAGCTCACGGTCAATAGTAGCAGGGTCAAAGGTCTCAGCCTGCCACATCTCGAGCTGGTTGATGGCGTTGCTGGGGATAAAATTGCAGCCTACCAGCCAGGGCTGGCGTGCGTACCATTCATTTGCTTTTTCGGTTGACCAGCGGGAAGATGTGTTCATTGATCCCCCGCTTCAGTGCTTGCTTCGGCGTATGGTCCCATTCCGTTCCGGGCGGAATCGGTCATCATGAAAGGCAGGGTTCTGGCGACCCCATCGATGGATAACATTGAAATCTCCTACGTACTATGATTCGCGTACTTTCTTACGAGTAATTTGCTTGCTTTCAAGACGGATTAATCGGGCTACATGTTACACTAATCCGGCCATAAAACTCCTTTCAAAACTATAAAGTTCCCTGATTTTGGGGGTCATCCTTACGGAAAAGAAAAGTGAAACGAAGACGAGGCAGTAGGCTCTTCCTGACCAGGTGAGTTGGTTTGCTGCACGTAAGAATCGTTATTTCGGGGTATTAGGGATTCACCTACACCCCGCAGCAACTCCCCCATTGTTGTGAAAAGGCGATGCTCTTATGATTTGTTGCAGGGGCACCAATTACGCGAAAGTGGGTCGCTGACGATTCCTTTATGACTAACACTGATCTTGCGTGACTTGGCTCACTCGGGTTTCCAGTCCTTTTGAGGAGCGAAGTCCAGAAAACCTAATCATCAAACCGATCGACATAGACGCTGACCGGGTATTTGGGGTTAAGCCAAAGTAACGGCTATTATTTGCAGCTATCATCGGGGTGGTAAGTCAACAGCATGACGGGATTGCGGTCCAAGCAAGATCCTGTCGTGAAGCACTATAGAGAAGCGCCGAAAAAAATTTTATAACAGAAGTAGGATAGAGACATGACAAACAAACCTTTAAACACAGATTTGCAGGATCCAAAGCAAGGGACGCTGGATCTTGTCTGCTTTTCTCATCTGCGCTGGAACTTTGTATACCAGCGTCCTCAACATCTGATGAGCCGCTGTGCGCGTGAGAGAAGAGTATTTTTTATCGAGGAGCCCGAGGGCTGTGAGACTCCGGCTCATCTGGAGATGGAAAAAGATCCATCTGGCGTTATTGTCGTCAAGCCTTATCTTCCATTCGGGCTGAATGAAGAAGAAACCAGTACGGCGATGCAAAAACTGGTGGATCAGTTTTTCGCCGAAGAAATCGAGGAGTTCATCCTCTGGTATTACACCCCGATGGCGCTCAATTTTTCCCGTCATCTCGAACCGGCGCTGACCGTTTATGACTGCATGGACGAACTGTCTTTGTTTAAGGGCGCGCCGGCCAAACTGCAGGAACTGGAACAGGAGCTGATCAGCCGCGCAGATTTGATCTTTACCGGTGGACAGACTCTTTATGAAGGCAAGCGCACCGGTCACGACAATGTGTACTTGTTCCCGAGCAGCATCGACGCCAAGCATTTTGAGCAGGCCCGCAAGAAGCAGGCCGACCCCGCCGATCAGGCGGATATCCCGCACCCGCGCCTGGGATTCTTTGGTGTGCTTGACGAACGAATGGATCTTGAACTCCTGGGAGAACTGGCTCAAGCAAAGCCCGACTGGCATCTGGTCATGCTCGGCCCGGTGGTAAAGATCGATCAGGAAAGTTTGCCACAGCTGCCCAATATTCATTATCTCGGGATGAAAACATATGATCAACTCCCAAAATACCTGGCCAACTGGGATGTGGCCTTGCTGCCTTTTGCCTTGAATGATTCCACCCGCTTTATCAGCCCAACCAAAATCCCGGAATACCTGGCTGGTGGGAAGCCCGTGGTTTCCACACCCATTCGCGATGTCGTCAACCCCTACGGAAAACAAAAGCTGGTCTCGGTTGCTGCAAACGCCGGCGAGTTCGTAAAAGCGATCGAAAAGATTTTGCAAATGAAAAAGGAAGAGACTGCTACATGGTTGAAGAATGTAGATCAGCAGCTCTCTCAAAATTCCTGGGACTACACCTGGAAACGGATGATGACTTTGATCGAATCCAGCATGGCAGCCAAGGAGGAGGAGAATAAGAAGGATGAAAAAGTCGCTAAACAGCCGGAGGCCAGCATCCCCAGTATTGCCGTCTATCTGGACGTGGAAAAACCAGGAAGCAATGGAAACGGTAGATCCGGGATCGTCCAGCCATTCGATTACCTCATTGTCGGGGCTGGCTTTGCCGGCAGCGTGCTGGCCGAGCGGCTCGCAGCAGGTTCCGGGAAAAAAGTCCTGATCATCGACCGGCGCCCGCATATTGGCGGGAACGCCTATGATTATCACAATGCAGAAGGCATCCTGGTCCACAAATATGGGCCGCACATTTTCCACACCAATTCCTATGAAGTGTTCGAGTACCTCTCGAGATTCACGGAATGGCGCCCGTATGAACATCGCGTCTTGGCCAGCGTGGATGGGCAGCTCCTGCCCCTGCCGATCAACCTGGATACGATCAACCGGATGTATGGGCTCAACCTGAATGCCTTTGAGCTGAAGGACTTCTTCCAAAAAGTTGCCGAACCGCGCGAGAAAATTGTGACCTCTGAGGATGTGGTCGTCAGCAAGGTTGGACGGGAAATCTATGAAAAGTTCTTCCGCAATTACACCCGCAAGCAGTGGGACCTGGACCCCTCCGAGCTGGATGCCTCGGTCACCTCACGTGTGCCGATCCGCTACAACCGCGATGACCGCTACTTTAGCGACATCTACCAGGTGATGCCGCAACAGGGATACACGCGCTTATTCGAGCAAATGCTGGACCATCCAAACATCAAGATCATGCTCAACACCGACTATCAGGAAATCGTGAATATGATTTCGTACCGCGAGCTGATCTTTACAGGTCCAGTGGATGAATATTTCGACTTCATTTATGGAAAGCTGCCTTATCGCTCACTCCAGTTCCAGTTGCAGACCCTGAATGAAGAACAGCACCAGCCGGTCGCGGTGATCAATTACCCCAATGAGTATCCGTACACGCGCGTTACGGAGTTCAAACACCTGACCGGACAGAGTCATTCGAAGACTACACTGGTCTATGAATATCCCACCAAGGATGGAGATCCGTACTACCCCATCCCAAGGCCTGAAAATGCACAGCTGTACGCACGCTATCAAGCGCTCGCGGCGCAGAAGCGAGGAGTTTATTTTGCCGGCCGTCTGGCGACATACAAGTACTACAACATGGACCAGGTCGTGGCGCAGGCACTAACGCTCTACAGCAAGATCGAGGGACTGGAACGGACCAAGGCCTCCAGCGAATATACGCTGCACTACGTTCCCGTGAAAATGCCAGAAACCAGGCAGAAAGGGTCTTCGTCCCTGGGAGCCTGACAACAATTGAGTAGTTACTCTGCTCGCTCTTGATGTATCAGCCGGGATTGATGCCCGTGGGCATCAATCCCGGCTTGAGGAGCGGGCTCGTTTCTCCAGACAGTCAAAAGATTACAAGTGACTCATGAGAGATGTGCAAGACGTTTTATCTAGACTCAGCCAGTCATCGTTTCGGAGCCAGATTCAGTTAAGTGAAAAAGAATCTGACTATCTTCGAAGAAAAGGAATGAGCGAGGTGCTGAAACATGCTGCGGAGTTCATTGGGCAGAGGCTGGCACCGGCCTTTCCCGCGAATGATGGGAAACAAACACCATGGCGGAATCATCCTGTATTCGTCGCCCAGCACGCGACCGCTACCTGCTGCCGGGGATGTTTACAGAAGTGGCATCAAATTCCGAAGGGAAGAGCACTCACAGCAGAAGAACGGCAATATATTGTGGAAGTGATCGGCGCATGGCTGTCGCGACACGAGGGAATGGCAGCAAAATAAGGTAATGCCCGCAACAGTTTCACCATAGATGAAAGAAACATTAATGATTCGTTCGGCATAGTTCCCCCTCTTATAATTATCCCTTGAAAAATCCGGAAATCAAAGATTTCTTGTTACGGAGAGAGTCTTGAGCTTATTTGATTCGTTTTTCCTGGCAGGATTTGAGTCTGCCTGTCACATCAACAGGGCAGGAGTGCGTCTCAACATGCTGCAGTTCACCCAACATGACCACCAGGTGTCCAGCGATTACGAGCTGCTGCGAGACTTCAACATTCGTACCGTCCGCGACGGCACATGCTGGCCGCTGATCGAACGAGCCGGCACGTTTGATTTTTCCTCCCTGTCTCCCATGGTGGAGGCTGCCAATCGACATGGCATGCAAGTGATCTGGAACGTTCTCCATTATGGCTGCCCCGATGGTGTGGAAATCTTTGCCCCATCTTTTGTGGATCGTTTTGCGAAATACTGCACAGCCCTGGCGCGTTACATCGATGACCATACGGATCGGACCCCCTTTTATACACCGATCAATGAGATCTCCTTTCTTGCCTGGGCTGCGGGCGATGTAGGTTATATCCATCCCTTTGGAATTGGACGAGGGCATGAATTAAAGCGGCAGTTGATCCGGGCGGCAATTGCCGGGATCGAGGCCATCTGGCAGGTGAACCCTCGGGCGCGCATCGTGCAAGTGGAGCCTGTGATCCATGTGATGGCGCCGCGCGGGCGCCCTGATCTGGTCGAGCGCGCCGCGGCGCAGCGGGCCGGTCAATTCGAAGCGTGGGACATGATCTCCGGGCAGATGGAGCCTGGATTAGGTGGCCAGCCAAAGTATCTGGATATTATGGGACTCAATTATTATCATTCCAACCAATGGGAGCACCCCGATGTGCGCCTGCGTTGGGAACAGAAGCCACGCGACGACCGCTGGGTTCCGTTGCATCAATTGCTGGCGGAAGTGTACAACCGTTACCGGCGTCAACTTTTTATCGGGGAAACCAGCCATTTTGGGGTTGGACGAGGGCCTTGGCTCAGGGAAATCTATGACGACGTCCAGGTTGCGATCAGAAATGGTGTGCCTGTGGAAGGCATCACCATCTATCCGATCATCGACAGACCCGACTGGGATAATCTCGATCACTGGCACAACAGCGGATTGTGGGACCTCATCCCCGACGAGCAGGGTGCGTTGCGACGCGTGCTCAATGAGGACTATGCCGCCGTGTTCCGAGAAATTCTACAAGCAGAATCCATCCCTGAAAGATAGGCAGTAGCTTCTGATTCCTGATTCCAACATTGCCCGGCCTGTGAATCAGGCCGGGCAATGTTTTATGTAAATTGGATTTCCAGCTAGAAGATATATCCGTATTGGCGAGCCAGCTCGATCGCCTGCAAGATCTTGCCATTGGGGAGACGCCTGCCGTCTTCGTCGATGATCCAGATCCCGTTGTGCAGTTGCAGCGTCTCATCGACCCAGTCATACATGGAGATGACCGGGGCCCAGGTAAAGACCGGAACATTGACTCCGCTCATGGCGGCGAGACGCGTTTCCGCCAGCATCCACCAGAACCATTCGGCCTGCTGCCAGCCGGTTGGCGGGCCGGATGTCTCTGTCACCCACAGCTGCTTCGTGGGCCAGCGCTTCTGCGCGTTGATCAGCAGCCGGTGGAATGGAGGCAAGGTCGAGTCGCGGTAGTGATTAAGCCCGATGATGGTCACCAGGTCGGAACAGCCGCCCAGCTCGGGGTCGCGTAATCCGAGCACGGTATCAAGAACCGCGGCCTGGTCGTTTTCCGAAATTCTGTCCGTGGCGTGCCAGGGTTCGGGGATGATCAGCACGGCATCCGGCTTGACCGCCAGAATCGCTTTGGACGCCTCGATGATCATCTGACTGACCTGGCGGCGAAAGCTCGATGGCCTGTCTTCGCGCAGGAACGGGCTCCACTCGCCCTGCCTTCCGCCCATTTCGACAAGCAGGCTGGGCTCATTACAAACACAATAGCACTCCAGGGATGGATAGCGCTGTGCGATCCGGTGGGCAAAGTCTGCAAAATGCTGCGGGGCATCCGGGGAAAGAATATCCAGCCAGTCCGGATAGCCATAATGCCAGAGATCGAGATATAGCTTCAGGTGGTACTTTTCGGCGGCTGCCACTACCCGATCGAGCCATGTCCAGCGGAATGTGCCGGGTGCTGGATGCGAGACATACCACCAGGCCGCATCGCGCACACCTACGCAGCCCGCATCCACCAGGAGCTGGTAATCCGCTTCGAGGAAGTCATCATGTCGAATGAGATGCACCTCATCCTGGCGGTAAAGAGCATCTCCTTTGTATCGAACAAAATCTGAATTTTCGAGGAACGCCCAAAGCTCCAGGGGCTTGATCGCCGGCATGGATGGCATAAGAGCGGCATCCAAAGGGGCCGTCATGAGTGTCGGCTGTGGATCGATGGGGAGTTCGTGGAGAGAGCTTATGTCGGTGTTCATGGGCTTCGAAGTGCTCCGTGGTCTTTGATGAATACTGGATTTTGATTATGGGTTGGGTATTGCTAGCGGTTGCGGCGTCCAGGTGGGGCCATGGATCACGGGCTTCCCATTGACCCAGTGCAACGGATCGATACACATCCTGCGCGCCGTCATGTCGGGATCCCAGGCGTGATAGACAATGTACTCCTGCTTACCATCCGGTGACCTTGTAAAAGAGTTGTGCCCCGGCCCGATCACTCGTCCCGGCACCGAGCGTACCAGCACCTGCTGGTCTCCAGGTGGATAGTAATAGGGACCCAGGACATGATCGGCAATCACATAGGAAATGCCATAATTATCGTGTTCCCATGCGCCGCCGCTGAAAAAACAATAGTAGCGGTTATTGTGAAAACGTACTGCCGCGCCTTCAATGGTATACCAGTCATACACCGCGCCATACATCGGACGTTGAAGTTTAAAAAGCTGCCAATCGGCATGGGGGCGGATGACAACCCGCGGCTGGCCGGCCAGGCTGAACATATCCAGCAGGCGATCCACGACAATGCCGGTCCCCACCCTGTATGGATCATCGAGGGTTAGAAAATCTTGCGAATAGAACAGATACCATTGTCCATCTTGATCCCGAAAAGGATGGGCGTCGATCGTGAATGGCTGGTCCGGGACCAATACTCGTCCCGCATCGCGGAAGGGCCCGAGTGGATCTGTGGAAGTTGCCACCCGTAGCTGGTGATCGTTCCCATCGATCCCGTGCGCGGAATAATACATGTAAAACACGCCTTCCTGATAAGCCACTTCGGGCGCCCAGAATTCATCGCCCCCGGGTGGGATAAGAGACCAGCCGTGCTGCTGCCAGTTCACAAGATCTGACGAATGCAGAACCGGAAACGCCCATCCCTCCGGGGAAAGGGAACCGGTCCCATAAGCATAGTAGTTGCCCCCATGCTGTAAAACGAACGGATCGGCCATATACTGATCAAATACAGGGTTCTGGTAGTGCGTGCGCATACTAAATCTTTGGTATATCCTTATCTCGTTTACGAAATCCATTTTAACTGTTGTTCTGTTTCCATCCAATAACAGAATCGCAAATAAATGTCATGTCTTTGCATCTAGTGCAGCTGAAAGGATAATGGGATGTCCCCCATGGAAAAGAATCGCTTATCGTGTATCATAGCCAGGTAGATACGCTACAGGATATCTAATCACAAAAGGAATGATCGTTATGTTCGATACACCTCATCGCCGCCTCAATCTCCTGACCGGGGAATGGATTCTGGTCTCGCCGCACCGCGCCAAACGTCCCTGGTTGGGACAGGTGGAAAAAACTCCGGTCGAATCGCTGCCGGAATATGACCCAACCTGTTATCTATGCCCTGGCAACGAGCGCGCCGGAGGCGTCCGCAACCCGGAGTACACAGGGACATTCGTCTTCGACAATGATTTTTCCGCGCTCCTGCCTGAGGCGTCCGCAGAGAATCATGAGAGCGATTCTTCGCTGCTGGTCTCGGAGGCGGAGCAGGGCATTTGCCGCGTAATCTGCTTCTCGCCACGCCATGATCTCTCCCTGCCTGAATTCGATCTGACCACTCTCGAGGATGTGATCGCCACGTGGGCAGAACAATCTGCAGACCTCGGAAGCCATGACTTTATCAAGTACGTGCAGGTGTTCGAGAACAAGGGCGCGGTGATGGGTGCTTCGAACCCGCACCCGCACAGCCAGGTCTGGGCTAGCGGACACATCCCGAACGAACCGGGCAAGGAGCTCGCTGCCCAGGCAAGCTACTACAAAAAGAGTGATCATCCATTATTAGTGGATTACATCACTGAGGAGCATAAGCGAAAAGATGGTATCCTTGCCGCCAACGACCACTTCACCGCGCTCGTCCCCTTCTGGGCGATTTGGCCATTTGAGGTGCTGCTCAGCGCGCACCGGCCCGGGCTCACCCGCCTGACAGAAATGACCTCTGCTGAGGTGACTGCGCTGGCAGAGATCTTGAAGGAAATCACCACCCGCTACGACAACTTGTTCGAGATCTCCTTCCCTTACTCGATGGGTTTTCACCAGGCTCCGTTTGATGGGCAGGATCACCCCGACTGGATTTTGCATGCGCATTTTTACCCGCCCCTGTTACGCTCGGCCACAGTGCGCAAATTTATGGTAGGCTATGAAATGCTCGCCATGCCCCAGCGCGACATCACTCCTGAGACCGCCGCAGAACGGTTGCGTGGATTGCCTGAGGTCCATTACAAGCAACGCAGTAATCCGTAGAGCGGGTTGGCAACCCGCTTGAATTTGTAACTCCAATTATCGTCAGGCTGCAAGCCTGACTTACACGAGATGCTCCTTAGAGGCTCAAAACTCCACCGCGTCATTTGTCTCGAAGTAACAGCTACCAGCGAAAGACGTTTATCAGAGTGAATGGGACTTTCCGTGGGCAACCATACCGTAGATTCTGACTCTTCCATCCATAAACTCCTGACACAACGTACCCTGATCATCGCCTCTAATCGGGGGCCGGTCACACTTCGCCAGCGTGAGAATGGGGACATGGAATTCCAGCGCGGCACGGGCGGGCTGGTCACCGCGTTGATCGGTGTACTCCAGCATGCCGACGCCAAATGGATAGCCTGTGCGCAGACGCAGGAGGACAGAGACTGGGGACAGGGTGAGGTGCCGCTGGGAGAGAGCGAGGAGAAGGTCTGGATGCAGTTCGTTTCCCCTTCTGATGAAGCGTATGAGGGCTACTATGGCGTGATTTCCAACCCGCTGTTGTGGTTCCTCCAGCACTCGATGTGGAACATCTTCCGCGAGCCAACCATTGACCAGACGATCTGGCGACACTGGGAGGAAGGCTATGTGCGGGTCAACAAGCTCTTTGCAGAATCTGTTGCCCGGCAAATTACAGAGAGTGCCGAGCCCTCGCTGGTGATGCTGCAGGACTACCACCTGTATCTCGCGCCGGAATTCATCCGCTATACTTACCGACCAAAGGGAAAATATACCCTCTCTCATTTCGTGCATATTCCATGGCCAGGCGCGGAAGACTGGGCCTTCCTGCCCACGAAAATGCGACGAGCCATCATTGAAGGACTTTGCGCCGTAGACCTGCTCGGCTTTCAGACCCGCGAGGATGGGCTGAACTTCATCCGGACCTGCGAATCGCATTTACCCGGATGCCGCGTCAACTACAGAGACGGGAAAGTCTGGTTCCGCAACCATGCCACGTATATCCGCGACTTTCCGATCTCGATCGATGTTGATGGTCTAAAACAGTTGGCAGAAACGGATGATGTGGTCTCCTATCGCAGCCAGCTGCTCCAGGACCATGGCGACTGGCAGATCCTGCTGCGCATCGATCGCATCGAGCCCAGCAAGAACATTGTGCGCGGTTTCCAGGCCTTCGATGAGCTGCTCGAGCTTCATCCCGAGCATCGCGGCAAGGTCAAGTTTCTCGCTCTGCTGGTGCCGTCCCGCATGGACGTGAACGAGTATGGCAATTATCTAGACGAGGTCATGGGCATCGCCGGCCGGGTCAATGCCAAATATGGTGGGAACGACTGGGAGCCGGTGCGCGTGCTGGTGGAGGAAAATTATCCGCGCGCCGTAGCGGGGCTGCAGATCTACGATGTGCTGCTCGTCAACTCGATTGCCGATGGCATGAACTTGGTCGCAAAGGAAGGTCCCATTGTCAACCGCCGCGATGGGGTGTTGGTCCTCTCGGAGCGCACGGGAGCCTACCAGCAGCTCGAGCCGGGCGTGCTGGTCATTTCGCCGCTCGATGTGTATGGCACCGCGGAGGCCATGCACCAGGCCCTGACCATGCCGATCGATGAACGTCGTGAACGTGGGAACCGTCTGCGTTCGCTGGTGCAGGATCATGATATTGTGGATTGGCTCAACCAACAGCTGAGCGCGATTATCAAATTAAAACTATGAGAGCGGAAAAAGCGAAGAGGGTTGGCATCTTGCATTATTCCGCGCCACCCGTGATCGGCGGCGTGGAAAGCGTGATGTTGACACATACCCGTCTGTTCACGGAAACCGGTCACCAGATCACTATCCTGGCCGGACGGGGCGAGCAGGCGGCTCTGCCTCCCGGCGCGGAATTCATCCAGATCACCGAGCTGGACAGCCAGCATCCGCAGATCGTGGAGCTCAGCCGTGAATTGGAACAGGGACACGTACCTGCAGGCTTCGATGAGATGGTCAATCGATTCGTCGAAAGCCTCGCTCCCATCCTTGAATCCATCCCTATCCTTATTGTTCATAACGTATGCACAAAACATTTCAACCTTCCATTGACTGCCGCACTATTCCGTTTACTCGAACAGGGCACAATTCGTCACTGCATCGCGTGGTGTCACGACATCACCTGGACCAGCCCAAACTCACGCTCGAAGGTCCATGAGGGTTACCCCTGGGATTTGCTGCGCACATACCGCTCTGATGTAGAGTATGTAACCATATCGCAGGAACGACAGAGCGAATTAGCAACGTTGTTCGAAGTCGCCCCGGAGCAGATTCAGATCATTTATAACGGCGTCGACCCGAGGGAGCTACTCGCTCTTTCTGAGGAAGGACTGGTTCTGATCGACCGGCTGAATCTCTGGGAGAGCGACCTCAATCTGTTGATGCCCGTGCGCGTCACGCAGGCCAAGAATATCGAGCTTGCCATGCGCATGGTCGCTGTGCTTAAAGAAGAAGATCTCCGCACGAAGCTCGTGGTGACAGGACCTCCCGATCCTCATGACCCGCAGAACATAAAATACTTTCAAAGCCTGATGAATTTGCGCGAGGATCTGGACGTGGTCTCTGAGTTGCGTTTTGTTTACGAGTCGAACCCCAGGCATGGAGAACCCTTGATCCTGGATATGTCCGTTGTCGCAGAGCTTTTCCGCGTCAGTGACGCGCTGTTCATGCCGAGTCATCGCGAGGGCTTTGGCATGCCCGTTCTCGAGGCGGGTCTGGCAGGCATCCCGATTTTTTGCTCGGACCGTGTGCCGGCTGCCAACGAGATCGGCGACCCGGATGTGATTCGATTCTCGCCCGACGCAGACGCAAATGAAGTTGCGGGACTGATTCTCAAATGGACCGAGAACAGCCCCGTCTTCAATTTGCGGCGGCGCGTGCGGCAAAGCCTCACCTGGCGCAGCATTTTCCAGCACGAGATTTTGCCGCTCGTGGAAGGGAACCTGGTTTGGAAATCGTGAGTAGGGAAGAGCTGACTCGGTGGGCCCGAGAGTCACAACAATTATGGTTGTTCCTGGATTATGATGGCACATTATCAGACTTTGCCCTCACGCCCGACGATATCCAGCCAAACCCGGAAATCATCACCCTCCTGGAGCGACTTGCACGCAGACCTAACACGCACGTGACCGTTCTTAGTGGTCGCAGGCTGGGACACATCCGCCAGTTACTCCCTGTGTCAGGGATTATTTTGTCCGGCACATATGGGATTGAGCTGCTGGAAGAAACAGGCGAGATGACCTACAGGGTTGAGTATGAAGATATCCGGCCGGCTCTTGAGGAGATCAAGCCTCACTGGGCTCAATTGATCCATGAGCGGCAAGGCTTCTTCCTCGAAGACAAGGAATGGGCGCTTGCACTGCATGCCCGCTTTGCCAATGATGAGGAGTCCGCGCAAATCATAGGACAGGCATTGGAGTTTGCCACTCTCAACCTGCCTTCCAATCGCTTCCGTATTCTGGGTGGACATAAATTCTTGGAAGTGGCCCCGCGACTTGCAAGCAAAAAAGAAACAGTGGAGTATCTCCTCAGTCGCTATGCATGGCCTGATGCGCGTCTGCTGTATATTGGCGATGATGATAAAGATGAGGAGGCCTTTCCGATCATTCAGGCACACCAGGGTCTGGCGGTGAAAGTGGTACAGCCCTCGCAGATTGGCAAAGACACAACAGCCGATTTCTTCTTCCATTCCCCCGCCGATACGTTGTCCTGGCTGAATGAAATTCTCTAATGGGAACGACGAGCTCGATAGAGTCCCATGCAGTATGGCAACGTGCTCAACCTTTAGAGATCCTCCTCATGTAAGGAAAGATCGATCAGGTTCGCGAACACTGCGATCGGCAGCGTGACCACCAACGCCGTAAATACTACTTGTGCTAGGGGCCAGATATAACGGTATCGGAACAGAGGGGTGAGCTCGAGAGAGGAAGCTGCGAAGTTCGAATGGATCAGCCACGTCCCTATAATTGCCAGAAAGACCGATAACGCTGACAGAGACATTCTCATCAGGCGTGAGCGTATCAGCCCCCCCAGTGCAAATGTAAGGGTGATCAGCAAGCATCCCAGCGTGATTAGAAAACCCGCGGGCGGCGTGTTCAAGAAAAGCATATGAAAGATCAGCAGGGCCATGTTCATCACCATGGTACCCGCGATCGTCCCTAGACAGACTCGCAGCAGGGCATTAGATGTGTGAAAGCGCTCGACGATCACCCGCGTCAAAAAAATGCCGAAGCCGAAGACAGATCCAATGATCAACCCCTGCTCGAGAGAGGTTGCCAGCCGGGCAGTGTCGAAGAAATTTGGAAGGTTGTAGGTGAGATAGACCTGGAGCCCGATCCCCAGCGCCGCGCCCAGGAAGGCGAGCACGTACGCACCAATCAGTGATACTGGCTGCTGAGTCAGCCGCTGCAGGATCCACTCCAGCATAAGCCGTGAGCGGACACTGCGCGGCACAAAAGAGGGCAGGCTGCCTGCCACCCGTTGGATCAACAGCAGAACATCGATTTTCCGGGCGTCATCGACGTGGTTCAGGATGAATTGCACGGCAGCAGCCGAACGAAGATGCCCGATCAATTCTGCTGCTGCATCACCCGACCTGGAATCTTCGAGCGCTAGCTCTCCAAGGCGCGTGCTCTGATCTGGTTGAAGCTGGGAGTCGTTCCATGCATTGCCCGGCCGCATCAGAACTCGGATGCCGCCAAGGATCTGCCGGCGGAGGTTTGCATCGTGCGTTCTGGTTCCAATGGCCAGCAAAGCTTCCGCAAACCCCTTGGGCACCCCTTTCGATAAGGAAAGCACTTCCGGATCGCGCGTCAGATGCCTGAGGATGCGCGCCGCGATCACTTCATTCTCTTTGCCAAGCAAACTCGCAGCGACCAGCAGCCGCTCGCGAGGATTGTTGATCGCCGCCCACCACTGATCATCGTGATGACCATAGGTCAGCGCCTGCGCCAGCATGAACCGCCGAAAAGTCTCTGTTTCCAGATCCTTACACTGCAAATCGATCAACGCGAACTTGGTGAGTCCCAGATTGTAGCGGCCCTTTGTGGTTTCCCATTGGGTCAGGGCATGGGCGAGGAGTTGCTCCGCATCCTTCTGGCGCGCGGCTCTCTCATCGTACCGCAGCTCTCCTCGAATCGAATCAGCCGGAACGTTGAACACATAATAGATCATCCGCATGACCTCGCCCGCGGAGCGTGGACGCAGTTCCGGGTCGGCAGAAGTGACCCGGCGCAGAACATCCTTGATCAGCGATGGCAAACCGGGCACATACTCACAGGGGTCGGGAAGTTCCTGCTTGGAATGAAGCTGCTCCACACCCAGCTGCCGTTGACCGTTCCAGGGCAGCTGACCGGTGAACATTTCGAAGAGCAGGATGCCAAAACTGAAGATATCGGACTTTGGTGTGATCTCTTTGGATCGGATCTGTTCCGGCGGGGAATACGGAGGTGTTCCGTGTCCGGTGTGAAAGGCGAGGGTAGACGTGGAGAGCAAACGCGCCAGGCCAAAATCGGCAAGGTATGTGTGGTGGCTGAGATCCAGCAGAATGTTTGAGGACTTGAGGTCACGATGAATAACGCCCTGGCTGTGGAGATAATCCAGCGCGGAGGCGATCTCAGCTCCCGACTTTAAGACCTCATCGAACGAAAGCGGCGCGGTCTTGATCCGTGAAGTGAGTGTGCCGCCCAGGATGTATGGGGTGATCATAAAGCGGACTCGCTCTTCGGAGCCATACTCGTAAAGCGGCAGAATATGAGGATGTTCCAGCTTGAGCAATCTTTCCAGCTTATGCTCGATGCCGAGCTCTTCCCCTCTATCCTCATCGGCATCCAGGATCTTATTGAACTTGATCGCGCAAATGCAATCGCGCCTCTCGTCCAATGCCGACCACACTACTGCCTGGCCTCCTACCCCAATCTGTTCAAGCAATTGATAGTGACGGAATGACCCGCCCGGGATCAGCGTGCTTAACGAAGACGATGGCGTGGGAACGGCGGTGAGCATGGCTACGATGGAGGTGGCAGATTATTTCGTTGCCACCACCTGACAATTGATGTCAAAGACAACATGCGCCTCGTAGCCGTTCGGTGCCAATGGATCCTGAAATTGCAAGGCAAGAATTCCCAGACCCGCGGGGACCGCGCGGTTTGCACTGCCCACAAATGGATTTTCTTTCGGAATATCGGTCGGCGAGTCGGGGTCTGATGCATTCCAGATCACATCGCCGTTCAGGGAAATCGTGCTGAGCTTCTGCACGGGCGATGATTCTTCCCAGAAAGCAAAGAAGCGGGAAATGGTCACAGGCGCACCGGTACTGTTCGTAATGAACATTGTCAGTTCGTTGGGCGCGGTTTCCAGTAGAGGCGAGGTTGTCACTGATGTACAGGATACCTCGCTGGGGCCTTGAGGCGTTGCTGTCGGTGTGGCAGTCGGTGTGAATGTGGGAGTCTGCGTAGCGGTTGGAGTGCTCGTGAACGTCGGCGTTGGAGTTGAAGTCGGAGTCGCGGTTGGCGTGGATGTGGCGGTATTTGTCGGTGTCGCAGCTGAAGTTCCCGTTGGTGTTGGTGTCGCTGTGATGGTGCCGGTGCTCGTGGCAGTTGGTGTGGACGTAGGTGTATTGATGATGATGGGTGTGTTCGTGCGCGTCGGTGTGCGAGTCGGTGTCCTTGTCGGAGTCCGAGTAGGTGTCCGCGTCGCAGTACGAATGACAACAGTGGTCGGCCGAGGGGTCAGGGTTATGGTTGCGGAGGGTGTCCAGGACGGCAACACGACGACCGTGTTGGTCGACGTGATAGTGGCCGTGGGAGTCCGCGAGGGCGTCTCGGAAAGGATCGGGGTGGGCGTGAATGTTATCTGACTCTGGAATTGCTGCTGGGCCTCCCCGGAGGTCACCGGGACGATCTCACCCGGCGAGCAATATTGTCCGGTCACCGAGCAGGCTGTGCTCAGCTCATCCTGCGTGAGCGGCTCAGGTGCAGATGGGCCGCCGACTGCCTGCGTGCCATTCTCACCGCCCAGGCCAACCCGCACTTTCTGCCCCGCCCCCACAAACTGCTCCTGACCGTTCGCAACAATCCTGCCGGAGCCGCGCAAGAGACTGACTTCCATATCCCCGTTCTTAACCGCTTTCAGGCTGGCACTGCCCATCAGGGTCAGCTCGGCTCCATTGACGTTGATCCGGATGCCGCTGCCATCGGGAGAAGTGATGATCAATCCATCAAATGGGACGGCTTCACACTCGATCTGCCCGAGCTCACTATAAAAATAAAATGATTCCAGACTTCCGCCCGGGTTGTCGAGCGTGGTATTGCCAAACACGATCATGGTCACGGTTTCCCCCGGTAGAGAACGCGGCAGATTTGCAATCACTTTGAAGACTGCGATACCCCATTCATCACTCTCCACATCCAGCGGCGCAGCAGAAAGGCGGCGTAGCTCATTGAGCGCAACAATATCGCCGCGCTCAGAGAACCGTCGCGTGGCGTTTGGTGCCAGCTCGGCCTGGATGGTGGAGTTGCCGTAACAGACATTGTTCGAGCCGGTTCGGCCGCAGGCACTGCCCGAGGCCGCAATCGCCCGGTCGATCAATATCTGACAGCTGGCATTCTGCGCAGCGACGGCAGTGGCAGTACGCTGGAATGGAAAAATGAGGGGATTATAGCCACTGAGATACAGCCCAAACCCCGCCATGCTGACACAGACACAGGACAGCAGCGCGCCCAGCAGGACGGTCAGGATCGCTTCCTGTCTTTTTCTGCGTGAGGCGGATCGCCTGGGTGAACTGTAGGGAGCATAGGTGTTCATAAGTGTGATTCGACTGCAGGCGACTGCCTAGGCCTTCTGTTTGGTTTCCTGAACCGTGCGGTAGAGAACCAGAAACCGCATGCGAGCAAGGCGTAACTGAGAGCCGCTCGCCAGCGTGTATGGCTTGTGAGGCTCGAGCCGCTGGTTATTTACCCACGTGCCATTGGAGCTACCCAGATCCGTGATCTCGTATCCGCGTTCCGTTCGCTGGATCAGCGCGTGCCGCCTCGATAACCCCATGTGATACCCACCCAGCGGGGATAGATCGAGAAGGATCCCGGCTGTTTCTCCAACTCTGCGGCCCATCACAAACTCATCGCTGGAATATAAGAAAACAGGTTTGGCTACCCCCTCCACATAGATGGCAATCCCGTTGACAGGGATCATTGTTTCATCGACGGCCAATTCTGCGATCTGATCGAAGGATGGCGTCTGCATCTCGGTGTTCCTCGTTGCAATAGCCGCATCCGTGAAAAAATTCTCCAGCGAGGCGCCGCAGTGTATGCAGACCATGGCTTCCATGTCGTTCTTGTTTTTGCAGACGGGGCAAAACTTGCCAGAAATATCCACGCGATTTTCTCCCGAGCGATGATGCTTGCGAAATTACAGGCTCTTAGCTAAATCTTACACCCTTTGCACTGAAATTTCAATAAATCCATAGGGCAATCACATTTCAAATGTATCGGGGACGCGTGGCACCGGCAGGCTAAAGGACGTATAATGCTCCCGTTGCTGGCAACGGAGATCGTGCTGCCCTGATTCTCCATCACGCACCGGGCGTCCAAAGACCTCCTCCTTCGATCCTGCCTTGACTACGAAAGCAGAAAGGTAGAAGACCGCATGAAACAATGGAAATGTTCTCAGTTGATCATTGGTTTCGTGTTGAGCACGCTGTTACTTGATGCCTGCAGCTTTTCGGTCCAGGTGTTGCCACCGGCGGCTTCCTCAGCGACGGCCCCATCCGTTGCCCCAGCTCAGACAGGGATCCCGCGAACGCCCATCCTGCCCTCCCCAACGCCCACACTCATCACAATTTCCATCGACCTGGTCTCCTGGCTCGAGGTGTACAAGACCTTTGACGAGGGAGAACTGGTGCGCAGCCTGGCACTTTCCCCCGATGGCAGCTTCCTTGCCTCCGCGGCAGATTCAGCCATCCGTATCCGGGATGTGGCAAGCGGGGATGTGATCACTCTGCTGGAAGGGCACACGCACATTGTCTGGGATGTGGCGTTCTCACCCGACGGTCAAATGCTGGCGTCCGTCTCGAGCGACAAGACCGCGCGGATCTGGAACTGGCACACGGGAGATCAACTGAAGTCGATCGATTTCCCCGGGGAGGTTGTGAACGTAAGTTTTTCTCCCCATGGCGAGGTGCTGGCTGTTGGAGGCGTCGATGAGATGCAGAGCCAGATCCAGCATGCATCCATCTGGATCTTTGCCACGGATTCCTGGGAGCTGTTGAAGAAATTCCCGGAGTACTTGAGCATTGGAGCCATGGCATACTCTCCTGATAACAGTACGCTGATTGGAGGAGGCACCTCGCGCAACGTGCAGGCCTGGAGCACCAGTGTGAACGATCTGCTGTTCACCCTCAACCATGCTCACCAGGTAACCCACGCGGCTATCTCGCCAGATAGCTCCACCGCGGCAACCGCAACCTGCGCGGCCGTAGTCAACACGGAATGCACAGAGGGATCTGTGTGGCTGTGGGACCTGGCCACAGGCAGACTCAAGAAGAAGTTGAATGGTTTTTCCAGCCCGGTGCAGGGCGTGGAATTTTCTCCGGATGGCTCGTTCTTGATCGCGGCCGGACGCGACGGCACGCTGCGCGTGTTTGCCACATCCGATTATGAACCCTGGTTCGAAGTCACCGCTCCGGGCGAGATATCCACGATGGCATTTTCACCGGATGGCCGGTTGCTTGCTACCGGGAGCCTGGATGGGGAGATACAGCTCTGGAGAGTCGTGTATCGTCCTTGAATTAATAAGGAATAGATTCATTGAATTTGAAGCCGGGTTTCATAAACTCGGCTTTCTTTGTTATGATCCCCGGATTGACTTATGACCTACTATGGATTCAACTTTCAGTGGATGACCTCCTGGAGCCCGGGACAAAAGCCTGCACCGGCCGATGAGAAAGCATTGGATTTCCTGGCTGCATTTGGACTCAACTTCGCCCGGATCCCCCTCGATTATCGCTTTTGGACGAGAGACTTCGATTACTTCCATCCCGATGAATTGATGTTTTGCTGGATCGATGGTTATCTGGAAGCGTGCCGGTCGCGCGGGATTCATCTCTCTTTGAACCTGCATCGCGCACCGGGATACTGTACCAATCGCAATGACCTGGAACGGCATAATCTGTGGCTTGATCAACCCGCGCAGGAGGCGTTTGTGTTTTTGTGGGAAACCTTTGCGCGCCGCTACAAGGATGTATCAAGCAATTTCCTCAGCTTTGATCTAATCAATGAGCCGCCGAACCCCGGCGATTATGGTATGACGCGCAAGAACCATGCCGTGCTGATCCGGCGCACGGTGGCCGCGATCCGCGCGATCGACCCGGGTCGTGAGATCGTCATTGATGGGCTCGGCGGCGGATATTTCGCCATACCGGAGCTGGCGGACCTGGGTGTCGTCCACAGCGGGCGCGGCTATCATCCGATGCCGGTCAGTCATCACCAGGCAGCCTGGTGGTCCGGTCATGTCAACGCTCCGGCGCCAAAGTATCCCGGACTCCGTTGGCAGGGCCGTACCTGGGACCGCGCCGCACTGAAGGATTCATATCGTCCATGGCGCGAGGTGGAACGCCGCGGCACAAAAATCCACATCGGCGAATTCGGATGCTTCAAGCACACGCCGAATGATATCGCCATGCGTTGGCTCGCGGATCTGCTGGATGTTTATAAAGAATTTCGATGGGGCTATGCCCTGTGGCATTTCGAGGGGCCGTTTGGCATCATCGGGCATGAGCGACCCGGTGCTATCTATGAACCCCTGCACGGCTATCACGTTGACCGCGCTCTGCTCGATCTGCTGCTTGAGAACAGGATCTGAGAAAAAACAACAACGTTCCTAGAGAGCTGTAATACGGACTTGAGGAAGCAATTCCTCATAGTCCTCAACCAAAAAGTCTGCCGTTGCCAGGGTTCTTAGTATTGCCCCCGCCAGAGCAAAACCATGCTGCAAACCGTAACGAAGGTGCTCACGGCGGAGATAGGCGAGCGCCATGCCGGCCAGCACACCATCCCCCGCGCCCGCGGAGCTCACGACCGGTGCAGATATGGGATGAATGAAGTAGGAGCCATCGTCGAATACGGCGATCGCGCCCTCCGCCCCCAGCGTGACAATGACATTCGTTTGATATTGATCGTGCAATTTGTGGGCCGCTTCTTGCGCTTCCTCCTGAGAGGTGGGCACGCGACCGAGCAGGTCGCCCAACTCTGCCAGGTTCGGTTTGATAAGGTCGGGTAATCCCATCAGCCCCGCTGCCAGTGCCGGTCCGCTGGAGTCGAAGATCACCGGCACGCGCATGGCATGGGCCTGCGCAATCGCTTCAGCGTAGAACTCGAGGGACACTCCCTTTGGCAGGCTGCCACCCATCACCACACAGGATGCATCGTCCAACGCGTTTTGATAACGGGAGGCGAACTCCGCTACATGCTGTTCAGAAACACGCAGGCTCGATGTAGTGATCGTGGACTGCCCCTGCCCCGGAACCACGATGACCGTGTTCAGTCGCGTCTCTCCATCCACCCAGACAAAATCCGTCTCCGCCCCGCGCTCGCGGAGCAGACTTTCCATCCGCAACCCGTTCGCCCCGGCTGCGAAACCGAGTGCCCGCGTGGGGACCTCAAGCTTACCAAGAATCCAGGAGACGTCTGTGGCTTTGCCGCCCATTCCCCACGCCGAATCTATTGCACGGATTGTGCTGTTTAATTCAAAGCGTGATACCTGGGCTGTATGATCGATCCCAGTGTTAGGAGTGAGCGTTAGAATCATTAAAGGCTTGCATCGCCTCACGTAATCGCGCTTGCATGGTTTCTGGATCCATCGGTCCACCTTCGGGTAGTAAACGACTCATCAAAATGGAATATGCATTCGTATCGATTCGCTCGGTCAGATCAAAGGCAGCGTCGAGATCCTTGGCGACGACGAATAATCCATGCCAGGGCGCCATGACCGCGGTAGCATATTTACGAATGGCTTCATCTTTTCCCTGCATTGCCTCGGCAATTACATCTGCCAGCTTCTCGGAATGCGCGGGCGCAAACTTCCTGGCTACCGGAATGGTCCCAAACTTTAGGGTGGCTTCAAAGATCGGCTCAATCGGTTGACCCGAAGCCACAAAGACCATAACATGGCGGGGATGTGAGTGGAGAACAGCGGTGGCATCCGGAAATTCTTGATAAAGTCTGTAATGTACCTTTGCCTCTCGGGAAATGTCTCCATCCCCTTCAAACTTATTCCCGGCCAGATCACTCACCAGAACTTGATTCGGCTGCAAGTGCCAATGGCGCTTGCTCCCGCTGTAGCGCGGTGTGATACAGACTGTATCGCCAAGGCGGACGCTGATGTTCCCACCCGCGGCATCTGTCAAGTGGCGCTCGAAGACCATTTTGCCCGTCTCGGCGATCTTGCGTCGTGTTTGTGAAAGCAGATCGGTATGGATAGAATCTTTTTGTGCTGGGATTTCTATCGATCGCTCTGCTTCAATCTGTGCAATCATCTGCACGCGGGAAGCATGCCGGCCTCCTTCATACTCGGCCTCCAGCCAGGCCTTCACGATCATCCGGGCCAGTTCCGGGCCGATCACGCGCGAGCCGAGGCAGAGGATATTGGTGTCGTTGTGCTGGCGCGAGAGCATGGCGGAATACGGCTCGCTGCAGACCACGGCGCGGATGCCCCTAACTTTATTGGCCGCGATCGACATCCCCACGCCCGTGCCACAGATCAGGATGCCCAGGTCAGTCTGGCTTGAGGCAATTGCTGAGGTGACGTCTCGCGCGAAAAGTGGATAGTCCGTGCGTTCCACAGAATACGCGCCAAAATCCCGGGGCGTGTATCCCAGCTCCTCCAGATATTTCTTGATTTCTTCCTTTAAAGGATAACCAACATGATCGCTTCCAATTGCGATTTGCTTTTGCAAATGTACTTGACTGTTCACAAGACTAATCTCCTTCTATATGTCTGAGGGAATTCATCCCCCCTCGCGTCTGCGCCGGGCCCAGAGGGCCGCACCAATCAGTCCGCCGCTGATCCCCAATTCCGCGAGGACAAATTCCACTTTCTGGATCGGGATCACATGGACACGCTCGTTCACGGTTTGCATGATGGGACTGAGCAGCAGATCGCCTGCGCGGCTCACGCCCCCGCCAAAAATAACCTTCTGCGGGCTGATCACGCCCAGAATGTTTCCCACTGCGATGCCCAGATATTTGCCGGCGTATTGCAGGATGCCCTTCGCAATCGGATCACCTTCCATTGCAGCCTGGACGATAGTTCCCGCATCAATACGATTCAGATCATGTCCCACCAGCTCGCCGATCCGTGTAGTGTGCCCGTGCATCACTTCTTTCACACCCATAGCAGCAATGGCCGGGCCAGAGGCATAAAGCTCCAGGCAGCCCTTACCGCCACAGCCGCAGGGAAGGCCATTTATTTCCACAACGTGATGACCGAACTCGCCTGCCGTTCCCCCGATGCCCAGGTGGAATTGGCCATTGACCACTACACCGCCGCCGATGCCCGTCCCGATCGCCAGGCAGACCAGTGTCTCTGCGCCGCGACCGGCGCCAAACATCCACTCCCCAAGGGTGATCGCACGTACATCATTGATCAGTGCGACTGGCAGTTTCACCTGCTCTTCAACGATAGCCTGAAGAGGAACATTTAACCATTTCCCGGGCAGATTTGGCAGAAACTGAATTACGCCAGTATCAATGTCGGGGGTTCCAGGTACACCGATTCCGACGCCCTTGATCTCACAATCCGGTTCCCCATCGAGCTCCGTCAACTCGCGTATGAGCTGGACGATCCGCTGGATCACTGCATCCTGCCCATCAGCAGCCAGGGTTGGGCACTTACGCTGGTGGAATATCTCTCCTGTATCCGTATCTGCGATAGCAGCCCGCAGGTTTGTTCCACCCAGGTCGATGCCGATATAGCGATTCATAACAGGATTACCCTCCGCTCGACGCAATGCCGGACAGCACGATCATGATTTTGGACGACTCCATGATAAATCCTTACCATCCAATACTTCCATAAGATCCAGAATAAACTTTGTTGTTTCTGCCAGCTTCGCGCCGCTGATCCATTCCAGCGTATCGGACTGCGTATGATAGATGTCTCTGATACCTTTGCTGGTAAACGCGATGCTCGGTACCCCGTTGGAATAAAAAATGTAATGGTCACTGGCCGGCCAGGGCTCGACCTTTATCACTGCGGGATAGCTCTTCAACGTATCATCAATGAGCGTTTCCAGCGCTGGCGAGGCAACAAATGAGGTGACGGTCGTCGTCCCCGTGAATGGACCCACGCCGTCGATATTGATGGCCGCGGTCACCTGATCGAATCCGTGGCTTGTGCTATGCGCATTGCGCGCGTATTCCATGTCTCCCAGGCCGGCGCCTTCTTCTCCGGTGAAAGCGACCCATTCCAGAGTGTGGCGATGCTTTCTCTGCGATAAGTGCTCTGCTAACGTTAGCAACACTCCAACGCCCGCCGCGTTGTCATAGGCGCCGGGAGTATCAATCTTGGAGTCGTAATGGGCACAAAACACGATCCGCACGGGGAGCTCGCCTGGCAGTCTGCCGACCACGTTTGCGGTATGACTCGGAGATCGGCGGACCAAAATATTCATTTGGACTGTGGCGCCCGCGTTCTTGAGAAGTTTCAGACCAGACCGTGCTGAGACGGTCACAGAGGGGATATCGAGATCGAAATCCTCGATCAAACGCCAGCGGTGATTTAAGGTAGGATTGATGGTAATGATGCCTGCCGGTCGTCTCTCGTCCAGCAGTTGGAGAATTCGTCCATCGCGTTCAGAGATATAAATGCCGCCCTTGGTCGCCAATTCAATCTGCGCCAGATCACCGTAGAAGACAGGAATATGGCCAGAAATATCTGCGACCTCCAGTTCTGACAGAGTGCAGACTGGCACAGCGGCGGCTGAAATGTTACAGGATGGGGAAAAGGTGTTCGCGGAGGCTTCCAGTGCTTCGCCATTCAGTTGGAGCGAGGTGTGATCGTGGATCCACTCCGGGCAGGGAATTTCCTGTTTCTCCACAGCGAGACCGGCCTGCTGGAAAACATCCTGGATGTAGTCCGCTGCAGCAAGGTTGGCAGTCGACCCGATCGGCCGGCTACCAATGTGAACCGCCAGTTTGTCTACATGTTCCAGTGTTCCATCGGCAATTGTTTTCAACTAGCGCTCCTGGGGTACGGCGACCAACTTGAAAGCCTTTGATGAAATGGGGGTTGACTCTCGGTAAACCTTTGACTATAATGATAAAAACGTTTGCGTAAACGTTTACCTAACTCAGTATACCCGATTTTTCCAAGGAAATCCATATAAATGGCAACAATCCGGGAAGTGGCCGAACACGCGGGGGTCTCATATGCCACAGTTTCGCACGTCATAAACAATACCCGACTCGTCTCCCAGGAAACACGTGAGCGTGTTGTTAAAGCAATGGCTGTATTAAATTATCGTCCAAATGCCCTCGCCCGCTCGCTGCGTCAGGGCAAGACGAACACGCTTGGACTTGTGCTCCCCGATAGCGCCAACCCATTCTTCGCCGAGATCAGCCGCAGCATCGAAGACGAGGCCTTCAAAAAGGGCTACAGCGTCTTTCTCTGCAATACCGAGCTCGACACGCAGCGTGAGCTCTTTTATGTGGATGTCCTCAGCAAGAAACAGGTGGATGGGATCATCTTTGTGGCCGCGGGGGATCAGGCTGATTCTATTGATTTCTTAGTTCAACGAAATATGCCAGTCGTCATGATCGATCGTGACGTGCCAAACGTCGAGGTCGATGCAGTCCTCAGCGACAATCAGCTCGGGGGCTATCTTGCGACCCGGCACTTGCTCGAGCTCGGTCACAAGCGCATCGCCTGCATCGCCGGTCCATCCAGCATTACCCCCAGCGCCGAACGCCTGATCGGATATCGACGGGCATTGGAGGAGGCCGGAATTTCTTACGATCAAAGCCTGATCCTGCGAGGCGACTATCACGCCCAGTCTGGCCTGGAGCTTACACATTCGATCTTAAAGATGGACCCGCGTCCGACCGCCATTTTTGCTCTGAATGACCTGATGGCCCTTGGCGCCCTGCGAGCTGCCGCGGAGGCTGGCTGTTCTATTCCCCGCGAGCTGGCTGTGGTCGGTTACGACGACCTTGAACTTGCCCACTTCACGAATCCCCCATTGACAACCATCGCCCAACCGAAAAAAGAGATCGGTGCACAGGCAGTTAACCTGCTCGTCGAGCGGATCTTGCGAAAGAGCCGTCCGCCCAGCCGGCTTGTCCTCCCGCCGGAATTGATCGTCCGGCGCAGTACAAAAGACCTTGATCACTTCGAGGCAGCATCAGCCCCTGGATTAAGCCCGGCAGTCCCGGTTGCTGATGACTTGCCGAATTGAGCGGGAACTCCATTGTCATGCCGGGTATCTCACACTATTCCGAGGAGGAAGAAATGCGAAAGGAAAGATCTTTGGTTTGGGCAGTCATAGGACTGCTCGTGGTGGTGTCATTGGTGCTGGCTTCCTGTGCTCCTGCGCCAGCGGCAGAACCCACTCAACCACCGGCGCAAGAGCCGACAGAGGCGCCGGTGGACGCAACCGAGCCCCCAGCGGCGACGGAAGCAGCCACAGAAGCTGCGACCGAAGTCGCGGTGGGCGAGGATTATAGCCCTGACATCGTGGTGGATGAACCGGTGACGATCACGTTTGCCAGCTTCAATGATCTTGAGACGGCTGACTGGCAAACGCTGAGAGCAGAATTCGAGGCTACCCACCCGAATATCACAGTCGAGTTCCAGACGGTTCCGGGTGAAGAACTGTTCGATAAGCTGCTCGCCCAGATCGCGACCGGCAATCCGCCGGATGCTGCCTACGTGTCTGACTGGATGACCGGGGCGTTCGCGCAGGAGGGCGGGCTGGCCCCCGTGGACGAATATGTCGCCAAGAGCAACCTGATTGACCTGAGTGACTATGTCCCGGCGTTCCTGGAGAGTTCCCAAGTAGATGGCGTGCAGTACGGACTGCCCTACACCAGTGAGACAACCGGCCTGTTCTACCGCATAGACCGCTTTGAGGAAGCCGGGCTCGACCCGGACAACCCGCCTAAGACCTGGGAGGAGTTCCAGCAAGCCGCCGAGGCGCTGACCAACACGGCGGAGAACAAATACGGTTTCGCCGTGTTCGCCCCCGTGGATGAAGCTGCTTACAACTTCTACCCATGGCTGTGGCAAGCCGGTGGAGATCAGCTCAACCCCGATGACCCGACCGATGTTGTATGGGACAGCCCGGAAGGCCAGAGAGCCGCTGACTTCTACACAAATCTGGCTCAATATGCTCCGCCCGACCTGCTGAACGCCACCGCCTGGGATGCTCGCATTCCGTTCGCCAACGGCGATGTGGCCATGTTAATGGCCGGTGGATGGCTGGTCGGCGAACTTATGACCCAGTTCCCTGACGCAACCGGCAAATGGGCTGTCGCGCCCTTGCCGACTGACGCCCGCTGTGCCACAACGATTGCCGGCGACCATCTGGTGATCTTTGCAGACTCCGAGAATAAGGAAGCCGCCTGGAAGTGGATCGAGTTCATCTCCCGCCCAGAGACCATGATCGAGTACAACCTGGGGACACCTGATTATCCCAGTGCTCTGCTGCCTCCGCGCCAATCCCTGCTCGATGATCCCACACTCTACGAGACCCGGCCCTACATGCAAGGCTTCAGGGACAACATGGAATGCGCCTACATTCCTGAGGCCGATCAGCCGAGATATTACGAGGCTCAGCAGATCTTGGGTGAAGCCCTTGGTCGGGCTTTCTACGGTGAAATCGATGGGAAGACCGCCGTCATCGAATCCGCCCAGGAAGCCGAAGCCTTGTTAAAGTCTGAATAAACGCCTTTCCCCTCATAATGCCCAACCCTCCCTTTTCAGCCCTGTCTGGAGAGGGAGGGTTGAAAACGGGAAGATGGCAGCAAGACGGCAAGAAACCGAGAAAGGACAAGCATGGCCGTTACTGATATTGTAAAACCCCAGCCGCGCCCAGGCCGGTGGCGCGAGACGCTCCGACAGGTGCGTAAAAACTGGTCGGCGTACCTGTTCCTTGCGCCGGGCCTGATCCATTTTATGATTTTCACCCTCTTTGCCGTGGGGTTTGCTTTCTTCATAAGCTTCCACGAGTGGAATATCATCAAGCCTGAGAAACCGTATGTAGGGCTGGAAAACTACCTGCGTCTTCTGGCGGATAAGCGTTTCCACCGGGCGGTCATCAACACATTTACGTTCATGGTCGGTGTGCCGCTTAACCTCGTCTCGGGTTTGGCCGTCGCTCTGCTGCTCAATACCAAAGTGCGCGGGCAGGCGATCTTCCGCACCATGTTCTACATCCCGGTCGTCACGCCGCTGGTGGTCTCGTCGATCATCTGGAAGTGGGTGTATCAAGGGGATTATGGCCTGCTGAATTACTACCTGTTGAAGTTTGGCATCATCCAGGAGAAGATTTTCTGGCTCGCCGATCCGAATCTGGCCCTGCCGGCGCTGATTCTGATGGGCATCTGGGGTGGGACTGGTGCCACCATGGTGATCTATCTGGCAGGACTCCAATCGATTCCGGAAGAAATGTACGATGCAGCCAAGGTGGATGGTGCCAATTCCTGGCAACGGCTGATCCACATCACCATTCCCCTGCTCCGGCCGACCACATTTTTCCTTTTCATCACCGGCATCATTGGCGCGTTCCAGATATTCACGGAAGTCTACATCATGACAAACGGCGGACCCCTAAACCGGACTACGACCATAGGCTATTATCTCTACGTCAACGCCTTCAAAGAACTGGATATGGGTTACGCAACGGCCATGGCCTTTGTGTTGTTCGCGATGATCTTCGTTTTCACCCTGGTCCAGTGGAAATACACTCGCGGCGACGTTGAGTATTAGAGAGGAGCGAAAAAGTGGCAATCACACGAACTGAGAAAAGTGTTCCCAAGCCGGAAGCGATCGGCAGGCCGGCAGTCCGGACGATCAAATGGAAGAATGTGCTCGGCAAAGCCGTCGTTTATCTGCTCCTCACCATCGGCGCGATCACCTTTATCGCACCCTGGGCCTGGATGGTCTCTGCTTCTTTCCAGCCGCTGCGTGATATTTTTGAATGGCCGCCAAACTGGGTCCCGGATACGTTCACGCTGCAAAACTACACCAGATTTCTCACAGCCGAAGGTTTTTTCCGCTGGGTATTGAACAGTGGTTTTCTGGCGATTATTGTTTTGCTCGTTCAGATGTTTTTTAATTCGCTGGCTGCTTATTCGTTCGCCAAGCGCAAGTTTCCGGGCAGAGACGCTTTGTTTCTCCTGATGCTCGGCACTCTGATGATCCCTGGCCAACTCTTCCTGATCCCCAATTATCTGATCCTGCTGCGCACCCCGTTGTTCGGAGGCAACAATCTTGTTGGCATGGGCGGAAATGGCATGCTGGACTCGTTCTGGGGCATCATTGTCCCATACTCCTTCAGCGTGTGGAGTGTGTTCTTCATGCGCCAGTATATGAAGAGCATTCCCGACGATCTAATCGACGCAGCCCGCATGGATGGAGCTTCCGAGTTCACTATCTACTCAAAGGTCATCATGCCGCTATGCGGACCCGTCCTGGCGGCGCAGGCAATCTTCACGTTTACCTTCGTCTGGAACGATTTCTTCTGGCCGTTGATCGTCATCGATAGCGCCGAGCTCCGCACGCTGCAACTGGGATTAGCGCTGTTCATCATCAAAAACAAGACGGTCTGGGATATCGTCTTCGCCGGCTCGGTGATCTCGACTCTGCCAGTCCTGCTGGTATTCATATTCTTCCAGAAGTATTTCATCCGCGGTATCGCGCTGACCGGAATGAAGTAGGTAATCACTATTTGCGCGGTTTTGTGATATGCAGCCAAAAAAAGTAGCGAGCGTGGAAAAAGCATCTCTGGACCGCCGAAGTTTCTTGCGTTTGTGTGCAGTCACCGCTGGCGGTGCTGTTGTTGCTGCCTGCCAGCAAAGACTACAAAATGTGAATCCTACTGCCACAGCATCTCTCGCTCTTGAACCGGCAGTAAAGATAGATGTGGCAGGTGGCGATCAGGATGCCTGGGCGTGGGTTAAGCAGGTCAAGGTTGGGGTATCCGAAGGCGAGTGTGAGAGTGTGATCGTGCACGCTAACGGACAAGAGTTTGCCGCCCGGCCGGAAGAGGACTCTTTCGTTGCACAGGTCCAACTCGCCGAAGGAGAAAACCAGGTCAGTGCAACCTGTCTGCAGCCTGGAGGTGCAGAGGTTCAATCGGAGCCGGTCATTTACACGGGGCGGTTCAGACAGGTCCCAACAGCAATCATCCAAATCGCAATAGAAGACGGGCAGATCGTCCTAGATGGAAGCGAGAGCGTACCTGCGGAGGGAATAAAAGCAGCCATCGCCGATTATGTTTGGTCTGTTCGCGAAGGCAACCCGGCTGCTCTCCGGGTGAGAGGTGGCGAGCTTACGGGCGATGTCAGAGGTGAGATGCTTTCTGTCCTCCCTCCAACGACTGATGGCGAATACTATCTGAGCCTACGGGTCGTCGACGAAGCGGGCCGCGAGGATATCGGCACGAGTTATTTCGTTGTTGAAAACGGCCAGCCGCGCATTCCAGATTATGACACAGAGAATCCCGCCTGGTTAGAGACCGCTGTGGTCTACGGCGTAATCCCATTCCTGTTTGGCAATCCGGCATTCCAGGCCATTGGCGAGCGGTTGGACGAACTGGCCGACCTTGGCATCAATGCCATCTGGCTTGGTCCGATCAACACCCATCCCGTCGATGACTACGGCTACGCCGTCGAAAATTATTTTGGACTCGACCCTGCTTACGGGACGGAAGAGGACTTCCGTAATCTCGTGCAGACGGCTCATACACGCGGCATCCGCGTGCTCATGGATTTCGTTCCGAACCACACATCCAACACGCATCCCTACTTCCTGGACGCGCAGGAGCGTGGCACCGAATCACCATACTGGGATTTTTATGATAGAGATGAGCAGGGAAACTACACGTATTACTTTGAATGGACTCACTTACCTAATTTGAATTACGACAACCCGGAAGTCTGCCGGATGATCACCGAAGCATTTGAGTATTGGGTTCGCGAGTTCGATGTGGACGGTTTCAGGGTGGATGTGGTCTGGGGCGTGAAGGAACGCCGCCCGAACTTCTGGCTCGAGTGGCGTCGCGCACTGAAGCGCATCAAGCCCGATTTGATGTTGTTGGCGGAAGCCACAGCTCGGGAACCCTACTACTTCGACAACGGTTTTGATGTTGCCTATGACTGGACCTACCGGCCAGGCGGCTGGTCCTGGGAGATCGTCTGGAATGCATATAAATACAGGCTGCTCTCCTATAACCTGACGGAGGCGCTCACCAATAGCCCTGAGGGCTATCACCCGGATGCGGTCATCTTCCGTTTCCTCAACAACAACGATACCGGGAAACGCTTTATCACCCGTCACGGCGAGGGAGTGACACGGGTGGCGACAGCCATGCTGCTCACCCTTCCCGGCATACCCTGCCTGTATACCGGGGATGAATACGGGCTGGAGTTCGAGCCATACCAGCAGCTTGAGCTGCTTGAATTCAAGGAACAATTTTCAGGCCTGCGCGATTATCACAAACGCCTGATTGAGCTACGCAAAGAGCTTGCCAGTCTGCACTCGCCGTTCTGGGAGCTCATACAGCCTGATGCAATTCCTCAGAGTGTGTTCAGCTACGTTCGTTACAGCGAAGAGTCCGAAACGAACGCGCCCCCCGTGATCGTGCTGCTGAATTTCTCGGAGGAACCTGCCGAATTCCAATTCGCTGTACCGGAACAGTTCGGCGCTCTCGCTGACACGTTGTATGATCTCCTCGCTCGAGAGAGCGTGCCGGCAACTGACGGGAACAGGATGCACGTTTCCGTTCCGGCGCTGACAGCCAGAGTCTTAAGCAAAGAGCCCCTAGCATAATCGATGAAAAACCAATCGCTCAATCGCCGGGAATTCCTGCGCCTGAGCATTGTGCTGGCAGGCGGAACGCTGATCGCAGCATGCCAGGACGCACAGCCTGAAGTGTTTCCCACTGCCACGAAAGGAATTATGTCTCCACCCAAACAAGCCGGTATAAAACTGATTGGCGATAACACGGATGTCTGGGCGCACACCAAGCGCGTGCGCGGCAGCATGAGTGACCCCGCCGCCTGCCCGGAAGTCTCGATTGAACATGATGGTGGACGCGTGAAAGCCACCCTTCAGGAATCTTTTTTCTCCGCCGATGTTCCGATCCGGCCGGGATCCAATACATTGACCGGCGTCTGCCAGCATGCAGACAAAGAGGAAAAAATGCCCGATGCAATCACCATGAACGGCCGCCTGCAGCAACGACCGACAGCCATCATTTCCATATCGCTCGCACATGGACTCGTTATTCTCGATGGCAAAGACAGTTTGCCAGATGGCCTGGAAAGCCAGCCGATCCGTGACTATGTTTGGTCCGCCCGTTCAAATAATCCTGCGTCTGTTAAGGTGCAGGCGGACGCAAACCAGGAACAGGAGGAATTCAGGAGCGAGACCCGCGGGCAAAGGATCGAGGTGGAGCTTCCGCTGATCGATGGCGAATATTACTTTTCCCTGCGCGTGATTGATGAGGCGGGGCGCGAGGATACCAGTACCACATACGTCGTCGTGGAGAATGGCGCGCCACGCATCCCTGATTACGATCACGAGAATCCGGCCTGGGTAGAGAAAGCGATCGTCTATGGCGTCATCCCGCGCTTGTTTGGGTCGCCAGGAGCCGTGGCGATCCAAGATAAGCTGGATGATCTGGCCGACCTGGGCATCAATGCCATGTGGCTTGCCCCCATCAACGTAACGCCTGATTATGGATATTCGGTGATCGATTACTTCGAGCTACGGGATAGCTTCGGCTCGAAAGAGGAGTTCCGTTCGATGATACAGGCAGCGCATGAGAGCGGCATCCGTGTGCTGATGGACTTCGTTCCCAACCACACTTCTAGCGAGCATCCGTATTTCAGGGACACAGTCGAAAAAGGACAGGACTCGCCTTACTGGGACTTCTATGATCGAGACGAAAACGGGAACTACACCTACTACTTTGATTGGACGCATCTGCCCAACCTGAACTACGACAATCCAGAAGTCCGCCGCATGATGCTCGAGGCCTTTTTGTACTGGGTGCGCGAGTTCGATGTGGATGGCTTCCGCGTGGATGCCTGCTGGGGAGTCCAGCAGCGCCGCCCGGATTTCTGGCCGGAGTGGCGCCGCGAGCTCAAGCGCATCAAGCCAGATCTCTTGTTGCTGGCTGAAGCCAGCGCCCGCGACCCGTACAACTTCGACAACGGTTTCGACGCCGCTTACGACTGGACCGAGAATCTGGGCCAGTGGGCGTGGGGGCGGTTCTGGAGCGATCAGGCAGATAACGTGGACACCGGTCAAATGCTCGAATTGTTGAAGGGCGCCTTGACCAACGAGCCGGAAGGCTATCACCCCGATGCCTTGATCTTCCGCTTCCTGAACAACAATGACACCCGGACTCGTTTTATCACCGCACACGGCGAGCCTTTGACGCGTGTCGCGACGGC
>DATHTL010000227.1:0-15833 GCA_035463255.1 Anaerolineales bacterium
GATGGCGCAGACCTGGTGTCCTCCCTGTTCTTTATCGAGATGGGCCGGTTCGAGAAGCTGGAGCCTTCGCTGGCATCGTGGGCGCGTGGACTTTCGGCCGAAGAGCGCAGTGAACTGCTCAAGGGCGTCATCGGTGGCACCGAAGAGACAACCACCGGTGTCATTCGCTTGAAGGCCATGGAAGCGGACAAGGTGCTGAAGTTCCCGGTCATCGCGGTTAACGACGCGCAGACCAAGCATTTCTTCGACAACCGCTATGGCACGGGTCAGTCCACAATCGATGGCATTATTCGCGCGACGAACGTGCTGCTAGCCGGCAAGAACTTCGTGGTCGCTGGCTATGGCTGGTGCGGACGCGGTCTCGCCTCACGCGCACGTGGTATGGGCGCACAGGTGATCGTCACCGAAGTGGATCCGTTGAAGGCGCTCGAAGCCGTAATGGACGGTTATCAGGTGATGTCGATGGCCCAGGCTGCCAAGATCGGCGATTTCTTCTGCACAGTCACTGGCGATATCAATGTGATCGACGGCCATCACTTCGAAGTCATGAAAGATGGCGCCATCGTTGCCAACTCCGGTCACTTCAATGTGGAGATCAATATCCCCGCTCTGCGCAAGATGAGCGTTGGCGACCCGAGCCTTGTCCGTCCGTTTGTGGATCAATACACGACTAAAGACGATCGCAAGATCAACATCCTCGGTGAGGGACGCCTGATCAATCTCGCCTCTGCCGAAGGTCATCCCGCCTCTGTGATGGACATGTCTTTTGCCAACCAGGCTCTCTCTGCCGAGTACATGGCCAAGAACGCAGATAAGCTCGAGAAGAAGGTTTACTCCGTTCCGGAAGAGATCGATAAGGAGATCGCTCGCATCAAGCTCGAAGCGATGGGCGTGACGATCGATACACTGACCGATGAGCAATTGAAGTATTTAAGCTCGTGGGAAGAGGGAACTTAGTCAGTAAGTAGTAAATGGTAATTGAGCCTCACGGATGAAGATCCGTGAGGTTTCTTTTTAAAGCGGGATTTGCGAAGTTGCTGTTCCTATTTCTTTTCTACCTGATCCTTCATTATGGGAGTGTATAAGTAATATTCAATTGCGGCTGGAATGAATCCTGTGCATCGCCCGCGAAGAATTTTATATAATCTGCGCCAAGGTCATCATTGTCATCCAGGTTAAAGCGCAGGCGAAATTGAGTCACGCCAAATTTATTGACAAATGCAAGGTTGGAATAGCCTACCTTGGCCGTGTACCAGCTGTAGGTTAGCCCGACAAATGTATCCTGGGTGACGCTGGAGGAGTCGGCCGCAAAATCGCCCAGCTTCAAGTCAAAATCGTTACCGAAGAGCCCATTTCGGATTTCCAGCAGCAGCTTTCCATGCGTGAGGAACGGATCGATCCCCACCAGCCCCTGTCTTTTGACATTCACCTGCGCCGAAGTGATGGTGGCATTACCAGGCAGCGAGGCAGTGTTGAATGAGATGATCGCACGATATTGCCTGTCTCTTTTGTCATCCCCAACATTGAACGTAGTGGCTGCTCTATTCAGGGTACCACCTGCACTGGTATCTTCCCCAGACTCAAGAATCCATCCATCCTGCGACCCCCTTGACTTAAAGACGGCGGTTTTCGTGGGGAGGGGAACTGTGCTCACGCTGTATCGCGCAAGAGCAGCATCCTCGTCTTTGGAGCCGACCGTGAGGATCTTGCCATCAGCCTGCAGCACGACACCTCTGGCAGAATCAGCACTGCTGCCAAGATCGCTGATTACTTTTCCACCATCGCCGAAGGTTGTATCGAGAGATCCATCGCTGTTGTAGCGGACAAGCAAAAAGTCGGAGGTAGTTGCGTTGTACCTCGTTCCGACCACAACGATTTTGCCATCTGTCTGGATCGCGACGTCGCTCCCCATTTCGTTTTGATCGAGCTCGGTGATAACAATACCACTCCCACCCAGCGTGGTATCCAATGTACCATCGCTGTTGAAGCGTGCTAAAACCAAGTTTTCATTAAGAGGATTGAAAGTATCTGTCATTGTTCCCGCGATCACGATTTTGCCGTCAGCTTGAATGGCGAGTGCGCCCTGACCATGCTTAAAATGGGCAAGCGGAGTGACAACTGTTCCCTGTCCATTCGTGCCAAAGGTGGGATCAAGCCAGGGATCGGGTCCGGTTGTAATGCGGCCGAGTGTGATGTAGTTATCTCCCTCTTTCCCTATCATGTCTCCTGCCATGATGATCTTACCATCTGGCTGAAGAGCAACCGCCCTGAGATAATGCTGCAGACTGTCGGGAAAATTCGTATCATCGAAAAATTTAAGGCGGAAATCCCTGTCCAGTGTCCCGTTTTCATTGAAGCGGGCAATTGCACCGGGGTAGGTATGGCCCCCTGTTTCCTGAGTGCCGACAACCACAATTTTTCCATCCGCTTGAATAGCAAGATCGCCGAACAAGAGGTTGAAGTTACCATCCTGCCCGGCAATTGCAACTCCACTTGTGCCGAACGCATTGTCTAACGCACCAGTACTGGTATACCGGGCAAGTGCGAAGCCGCCATTCAAGGATCCCCCTCCAACCAGCTTTCCATCTGTTTGAAGCGCGATCCTGGCAAGTCCACGGATGGGAGCGGTTACTTTCCCACTTGTGCCAAAAGTGTTGTCCAACGTGCCATCTGGCTTATAGCGCACGATGACGGGGGTTCTGTAACCGGGAAAGTTGAGGTCCAGTTCTGCAGACCCTGCCATGACGATTTTGCCATCCGGTTGCAGCACAATGTTACCCCCGATGTCAGAGGGACCGCCCAGGTCTGTGACTACGACTCCATTTGTGCCGAATGTTGGGTCAAGGGTTCCAGCCGCGGCCCCTGCACGGGTAGCGAAAATTAATGTTGCAATCAAGACCAATTCCAACGAGACACAACGCTTCTCTGCTTCCATGTTGTTAACCTCCCAGCAACGACAGGTTGGATACGTCATATATAGTATATAACTTTTAGGGGCACATGTTACGTTGCACTTTCCTTTCTGGGTGGTGCACAGGCGAGGCTTTTATCTTTCACCGGGCACTAGGACAGGTATCCATATGTAAATACCTTTGACATTCTTCGCCTGTTAGCGAGCGCGTGACTCGTGACCTGGCAAGCTCGACCAGTTCCTCAATTTTGAGAAGATAGATGCGCACTGTTCCATCATGGCTGGCTGTTGCCAGGCGCGTCCCATCCGGGCTGAAGCTTACGCTGGTTACCCAGTCTGTATGGCCGGTGAGGGTTAACAACTCTTCACCGGTCTCTGCATCCCAGACTTTTGCCGTGCCTTCGACACTCGCCGTCGCGATATATCGGTCATCCGGGCTAAAGTCCACACCGGGGACGGTGGTGGTATGACCAGATAAATCTAGCAGCTCCTCGCCGGTTGCCAGATCCCTGATCTTAACAATGCCTCCGAAACCGGCGGTGGCAAAGCGTTGCCCATCAGGGCTGAGGGCTAGGCCCCAAATACGAACAGCCTGTGTTTTTGTGAAGACCCTTTGTCCGGTGGCCAGGTCCCACAATTGTGTTGTGGCATTGTCGCCTGCGCCCGCGGCTGCCGATTGATCCGTTGTCAAAATTAATTGCTGTCCGTCCGGGCTGAAAGCCAGATTGGTAATGCCGATGCCATGATTGGATATTGTTCTAAGTTGCGTTCCTGTGATGGCATCCCAAAGAATAGCGTTTCCCTCCGCGCCGGCTGTAGCCAGTTTTTTTCCGTCTGGGCTGAAGGCCACAGACTGTATACCTGGATAACTGCCGCCGACATTGCCTTCGCCGTGCCCGGCCAATGTAAGGAGCTCTTTTCCCGTCTCGGCATCCCACATCTTTGCTGTGTTATCTTCGCTGGCAGTGGCCAGTCGAGTTCCATCTAGGCTAAATGCAACAGCATATACTCGTGCGGTATGGCCAGAAAGTGTCAGCAATTCAGCGCCATTTATGGCATCGAATACTTTGGCTGTGCCATCATAGCTGGCTGTGGCTACGCGTGTTCCGTCAGGGCTGTACACCACTCGTCGAACCTCGCCCGCATGCTGTGCGATGGTCAGCCATTCGCGGCTTCCGGTGGGAGAAATATCCCAGATCCGCGCCGTGCCATCATCACTCCCTGTTACAAGATGAAGTCCGTCCGGGCTGAAAGCCACACTGAACAGGCTCCCCGCATGGCCGGCAAGCCTCAGCAATTCTGCACCTGTTACCGCGTCCCACACCCTGGCCGTACCATCGTAACTGGCAGTGGCGAGACGCGAGCCATCCTCGCTAAAGTTAATCCCGTCGATCACATTGGCATGGCCTGTAAGGGTCAACAATTTTTCTTCTTCGAAGAAATCCCATATCTGAGCCTCATCACCACTTGTGATGGCAAGACGCGTTCCCTCGGGGCTGAAGACACCCTCGGCCGGATCTGTAAAACCGGAGATGGTTAGCTCTTCACGTCCGGTGGTGATGTTCCATACCTTCAGGGTGCGATCCCAGCTGCCTGTAACCAGCCGTGTGCCATCCGGACTGAAGGAGACGCTGGTGACAATATCTGTGTGGCCGGAGAGCGTGATCAATTCCTGCCCAGTCGCCGTATCCCACACCTTTGCGGTCTGGTCGTTGCTAGCAGTAGCAAGAAGCCCTCCATCCGGGCTAAAGGCCACATGATTTATCGCGTCGGTGTGTCCAACCAGAGTAGGCAGTTTTTTCCCGGTCGATACATCCCAGACTGTGGCCGTTTGCGCCTCGTAATCGGCTGTTGCGAGACGGGTTCCATCCGGGCTAAACGCGACAGCGGCGCTGGGGCCCGTATCTAAATTGAGGATCTCACGTCCCGTTGCGGCATCCCAGATCTTTACAGAACCATCGCTGAAACGTGCATTCACCGCCGTAGCAAAATGTTTTCCATCCGGGCTGTACACAACATCTTCAATAACATTTCCATGATGAACAGTCAATTGCACTCGCAAAGCCTGTATGGCCCGGTGTAGAGCATTTTGAGCCTCCAGGGTGTTGTTCTGGGATACGGCCTGCAGAGCAAGCAGAGTACTCAGCTCCGGATCCACCGACAAGTTATTGACTGCAGCAATAGCAAGCTCGCGAGAGATGGCGAGACGCTTTTCGTTTTCTGCCCGCTGCTGCTCGGACTGCGCGGTGGCCTGCGCGTTCATCGCTGTGTCACGCTGTTGTTCCGCCTGTGCTTCGGCAGCCTGTGCCAGCCTTGCATTCTCACTCGACTGCAAGCCAAACCTGCCTGCCAGGATCGTCAGGATGATCGCCATGATCCCGATGATGGTGATCACGCGATTGCGCATCCGGAGTCGATTTGCAGAACGGGCCTGCTCCTCTGCTCGGGCTCTTTCGGTTTCGGCTAGTTTTTGAGCGGCTTCCAACTCGCGTCTTTGACGCTCCTCACGTTCATATTCTTCATGTTGTTCGTGGTCCACGGAGGCGTGCAAGAAGGCTTGTTCAGCTTCGTTGAGTTCCCTAGGATACGATGTTGCCCACTCACGTGCTTGCGCCAGGCGTGCGCCGCGATACAGCGCGCCCGGATCCCGCTCGAGCAGTTCCCACTCGTGCGCGGCTTCTGTGAGGTCACGGTGCAGACGCAATCCCTCACGGTCCTGGTTCAACCACTCACGCAGGGTGGGCCATTCGCGGATCAATGCTTCATGGGCTACCTCAGCAGTTTCCTCTGCCAGGGTCACCAGCCGCGCATCGGCCAATTGATTCAATACAGCGCGGACCGGTTCGGCATCTGCTTCGGTAGACATCAACTCTGCCAGCGAGGCACGCCGACGTGTGTCTTCTGTTCCTTCGCCCAGTTCAGTGAGCCGAAGGAAGATATCACGGGCAATGCCCTGTTCCTCAGCAGAAAGATTCTGGTAGACACTTTCGGCGGAGTAGGAGATCGCGCCGTGCACCCCGCCTGCATCCGCATACCCCTTAAGCGTCAGCGTGTGACCGGCGCGGCGTTTCCACGTCTCGAGCAGCGCATGGGAAAGCAGGGGAAGGGCACCAGGCTCATCACCGACATCTCTCAAGATCAGATCCACCAGCCCTGGCTCGAATTCCCAGTGACCGCGACGGGCAGGCTCCTCAATCGCACGCCGCAATTCCTCCGGGGTCATGGGGCCGATGTATTCCTGGTGCTTGGCCACCAGGTCGCGCAGCTCAGGATACTGCGAGAGGTATGCATAAAAATCGGCACGCAGCGTGACGACCAAACTCATACACCCGGCGTTTGGGTCCATAGCCGTCAGGAGGTTATCAATGAACGCTTCGCGCTCAAACTCATCGCGGCAAAGCGTGAATAACTCTTCAAACTGGTCTACCACCAGGAGTGTAAAGTCTTCGGGATGCTGCCGGGAAAGGAAGAGAGCCAGGCTGCGAGGCTCCTGCGTCAGATCATCCAGGAGGGTCGCGGCAGCAGTCACCGATTCAGAATTCCGCGTCAGCTCTGCTGCCAGCGCTTCAAGCGGGTGGGCCGTTGGTGTGATGACGTAGATCTGCCAATTTGTGCTGCCGTCTGGAGGTGTTGTTCCATCGCTGAGCGGGGCGCCTCTTCGTAAAGCCGGAACTAAGCCCGCCCGAACGAGCGAGGACTTCCCGCTGCCAGATGCGCCAACAATGACTGAGAGGAACTGCGTGCTGCGCAAACGATCCACCAACCTGGCCGTGAGCAGCTCACGCCCGAAGAAAAGGCTCGCGTCCTGTTCATCAAAAAACTGTAAACCTTTGAAGGGAGGTTCACCCGGTGTGGGCGCTTCGCCTGGTCGATACTGTGTTCTGAGCGGCGGGAACTCAGAAGGCATCCCTTCGATCACCAACTGGTAAATAGACGTGGGAAATTTTAGATCCTTGAGGCGGTGCTCGCCCAGATCGCGAAGCGTGAGATTGGGCGGGAGCTCGTGCATCACCAGCTCTCGCGTAGTTTGTGATAAGAGCACCTGTCCGCCGTTGGCAACACTACCAATCCGAGAGGCCCGCTGAACATCAACCCCAATGTAGCCTGTCGAAGTGACCAGAGGTTCGCCGGTGTGCAATCCCATGCTCACGCGAGGTGGCTTGTTATCCATCCACCGATGGCGCTGAAGGGCACGCTGGATCTCGGCAGCGCATTGTACGGCATCCAGGGCACGCCCAAATGTAATGAAAAACGAGTCGCCGTGGGTGGCTACTTCCCGTCCGTTCCAGGTTGTGATTGCAGATCGGATGATCTCATTACGCTTTTCAAGAACAGAGGCGTAGTTTTTCCCCAGACTGTCAAAGTGAGATGCGGATCCCTCAATGTCTGTGAACAGGAACGTCAGGGTGCCCGGTTGCTGGGCAGGAGTAGAGCGTGCAGGCACACGTGCGCCTTTCAGCAAGCCATCGTATAAGGCGCGGGTTTCCACAGAGGGTTCGATGCCAAAGTGTTCGTCGAGCTCAGCAATGCAGCGCTGATAGATAGAGCTGACCTTCGCCATGTCGCCGCGGGTGCCATAGGCAAGCATAAGAGCTCGAAATGCCGGCTCGGGCGTATTACCCCGTGCCAACCAGCGTTCCGCCTGTTCGTGCACGGCTGTCCAACGCTCTGAGGCGATCAGCAGTTCGAGCAATTGGCCCATTCTCGCGTCAAAAACAGACTGGATCCGCTCACGCTCCAATACCACCCAATCTTCGTAGAAGCCGGGCAGGAGCTCACCCTGGTACAGAGAAACATTGCTAGTCAGAGATTCGAGGTCGGATGCGGATCGTTCCAGCTGGGCGACATCGAGCCAGTAGTCACAGCTTCGGTTGAAGGCAATCGTGAATTCGTCTGCAAGCAGATGATCTGGTCCGCCACTTTGGGATGTGGAAAGCGCCTTGCGGATGCGCCACAGTTCCTGGCGCAGATTTTTGCGCGCATTCTCATCGGTTGTGTCCGGCCAGAAGGTGCCGGCCAGTTTTTCACGGCGGTGGGAAGTTCCGGCGGTCAGGGCAAGATAGGCGAACAGGGATTGCCCGGCCCGGGAGGGGATGGTGATGCGTTTTTTATCCAGACGGATATCAAATTGACCAAGGAGGCGGATCTGCAGCATATTTCGTTCGGTACCTTTAAGCAGAATTCAGATCGACGCGGGCTGGATTGCTTCAGTATAGCATTTTTACCCTCTGAGTATTACACTTTGACGTCTTTTTTGCGTCTCGAGATTTTCTAATCCGTCAAATACGATAAAAAGATCCCCCTGTGCAAAAATGCAGACATGTATTCAACCTGCGAGCATTGCGGTTTTCGTGCCAGATGCTCATAAAAGAAAGGAATGTGACATGTTCTCAAATAATCCCCTATATGTTGAAAAGCTCGTTCAAACGAAGCAAGACGACATCCTGCGTGAACTTCCTTACCACCGTCCGGATGAGTTTCTGGATAACGGAAGATTTTCGTTGAAACAGAAAGTGAGGACCAAAATATGGGTGCCCGTAAGTTTGCTCGTCGCGCTGGTTGGGTTGTTCACTGGTATCTTTTGATTAGACGGACTATATCAGATCAGAATTGACCTATGTCTCATAAACCCTCACAAATAGATCAAGCCTCGTGGAAATTTCTCCGCGAGGCTCTTTTTATCTCTATTTCGATCCTCAAGGGTCTGACGGACAGTGCTCCATATGTAAATATTTCTTGCACTCTTCCATAGTAAGTGGACGTGTGATGCGCGATTTGGCCAAAGCCAATAGATTGTCAACCTGGAGGATAAAGATCCGAACTATTCCATCCACGCTAGCAACAGCCAGGTGAGCGCCACCATCTGATGGGCTGAAAGCCACGCCAGTGACGCCTCCTAAACTACCCGGCAACGTCAGCATGTCTTCTCCTGTTTCGACATTCCATAATTTCGCAGTATTATCTCCACTGCCTGTAGCGATCAATTTGCCATCAGGACTAAAGGCTACCGACTGGATTTCAGAACCATGCCCAGTCAGTGTGATCAGTTTTGAGCCAGTCCCGGTATCCCAGATGATCGCGGTACCATCCTGGCTTGCGGTGGCCACTTTCGTACCATCGGGGCTATAAGCAATATCCGGAAGTGGATCGCTATGGCCAGCTAATATAAACAGCGATTTGCCAGTGTTTAGATCCCAAATTATCGCAGTGGTGTCTGTCGCTGATGTTGCCAGCTTCGTCCCATCAGGACTGAATGCCACACCGAGTACAGATCCTTCGTGCCCGGTCAGTTCCATAATTTTTTCCCCGGTCCTTGGATCCCAGAGTTTTGCTGTTCCGTCGAAACCGCCAGTGGCGAGCATACTTCCATTGGGGCTAAATGCCGCGTCACGCACTCCATCTTGATGTGCGGCGATTGTGTACAACTCTTGCCCGGTCTTGGTATTCCATACCCTTGCAGTTGCATCAAAGCTGGCTGTAGCCAGGAGACTGCCATCTGGATTAAATGCGATACCAACCACTCTTCCGGTATGTCCTGTGAATGTTTGTCTAGATTGGCCTGTTGTGCTATTCCAGATTGTTGCCGAACCATCCACGCCATCCGTTGCAAATTCCGCCCCGCCCGGGCTGAATGCCACGTGTGCAAACCCTATTCCCTGACCTGAGACGGTAATTTCTTCTTGCCCGGGTGTAACACTCCATATCTTTGTTGTTTCATCAAAGCTGGTCGATACCAGCTTTTTTCCATCCGGGCTGAACGCGACATCCAGCACCCAGCCAGCGTGACCGATCAATGTACGCAATTCCTCTCCAGTGCCGGCATCCCAGATCTTTACATTGCTTCCTGTCGCCGCGGCGATTTGTGTTCCATCCGGACTGAAGGTCACGGCGCTCACGTTCTCTTCGATTTTGAGGATTTCATTCCCCTCGACCTCTGTAGCATCCCATATCCTTATTTCAGAGCCCGTGCTCGCCGCGGCGAGGCGTGTTCCATCAGGGCTAAACGCGATGCTGTCAACTACGTCGGCAAAATCTGTTATCTCCCACAGAAGCTCGCCGGTTGTGGCATCCCAAAGCTTCATCGTAAGATCATCACTCGCCGTTGCCAGCCATTCTCCATTTGGATGGAACGCCAATCCTTCAATGGCTTTCGTATGTCCTTCCAGGGTTATAGTTTCACTGGTCGATAAATCCCAGACTTGTACGGCACCATCCCCAAATCCTCCGCTGGCTAGATGTTTGCCATCGGGGCTGAAAGCGATGGCCCATACATCGTGTTCTTGACCGGTCAATGTAAAGAGCAAATCTCCAGAAACAATATCCCAGATCTTAATCAAATTCCCATCAGCAATCGCAAGCTGCGCTCCATCCATGCTAAACGCGAGTCGTTGCGTGCCAAAGGCATCGCCCGGCGCCGTGCTGCCTGGCACGCGGCGTAATTCAGCACCGGTCTTTGCATCCCACAGAATGGTGGTCCCATCTTTTCCAATGGAAGCAATTTGTTTTCCATCTGGACTGAATGCGGTGGATACCACCCAATCATTATGCCCTCGGAGTGTCAGACGAATGGGTGAGGCGATGATCGAATGATGTAATGCTTCAACCGACTCAGGGAGTATTGTTCCGTCCACTTCGCTGGTCGTTGCGGCAGATTGTAAAGCCAGCAAGAGGCTGCGCTCAGGATCCACATCCAGGTTGTTGATCGCTGCCAGTGCCAGCTCGCGCGCCGTCGCAAGACGACGCTCGGTTTCTGCAGTAACTGCAGTTTGACGCGCCTGGGAGCCAAAGTAGAGAGCGGTGAACAGCAGGAGCAACGCCACCACGAATGCACCCGTGAGATAACGGGCACGTTTGTTCATTTGCCGGGCAAAGCTGGTTTGTTCCTCGGCGCGCTGCGTTTCAGACTCGGCCAGTTTGCGGGCCGCTTCCAGCTCGCGTTGTCGCTGCGCTTCCCGTTCGGCAGCCTCCTGTTCAGACGAGACAATCGACGCGTCGAGAAATTCACGCTCAAGCTCGTTCATTTCCGCATGACGCGTGACCGCCCACTCGCGTGTCTGTGTTAAACGTGCGCCCCTGAAGAGCATATCGGGCTCGCGGTTGAGAGCGTCCCATTCGTGCGCTGCGTCTGTCAGCTGCCGGTGAAAGCGCAAGTCTTCGCGGTTATCTTCAAGCCAGCCGCGCAGGCGAGGCCACTCCCGGATTAACGCCTCGTGTGCCACCTCCACCGTATCCTCGGCTGTGACGATGAGGCGCGCATCTGCCAGGATTGTCAACAGGCTATGCGTCAAATTGGATTCCTCGGCTTTGAGAATCAGCTCATCAAAGGTAGAACGCCGTCGTGTATCACCTGTGGAAGTCTCGTCGCCCAATTCTGTCAGACGCAGGAAAATACGGCGAGCCACCTCCTGTTGCTCCGGCGTGAAACGATCGGCAAAGACAGCTTCGGCAGTTTCTGCAATGGCGCCGCGCACGCCACCCGAAGAGGTGTAGCCGCTTAGCGTCATCATACGCCCGCGCCGCCTTTGCCATGTCTCCAGCAGGGCATGGGACAAGAGAGGCAGAGCGCCGGGTTCCTGCCCAACATCGTGCAGGAGCAGATCGACCAGGCCAGCCTCAAACTCCCAGCGGGCGCGGCGGGCGGGTTCCTCAATGGCGCGCCGCAGCTCTTCGTGGCTCATCGCACCGATGTATTCCTGATTTGCTGCCAGGGCTTCACGGAGTTGGGGATAGCTGGCGCAATGAGCATAAAAGTCCGCTCGTAGGGTGATGATCACGATCACGGGACCATCCGTTTCCGCTGCGGCGTTGAGCAGGTTACGGATAAACGCGGCTCTTTCCTCCTGCAAGCGGCACAGCGCAAACAACTCTTCGAACTGATCGATCACCAGTAAAAGATGTGCTCCCTGCTGCAAGCTTGATCGACGCTTTACAAAGATTTGCAGGCTGCGTGCATCATTTGCCAGATCATCGATCAATGTGGAAATGGCCGAAACAGGCTGATCCCCCGATATCAGACTCGAGGCGAGGCTTTCCAGCGGATGAGCGGTGGGGGTAAAGATGTGGATCGGCCAATCGACCGATTTCTTATTCCAGCGTAACGCCGGGACTAGACCGGCCCGCACGAGGGATGACTTGCCACTACCTGAGGCGCCCACGACAGTCAGGAAGCGGGTTCCAGATGAACCTCCGTTGGAAGCGAGAGATAGAACTCGCTCCACCAGTTTGCCCGTTAATTCTTCGCGTCCCACAAATAGATCTGCATCGGCTTCATCAAAGTAATTCAACCCTTTATAGGGGCAAAGACCCAGTCCGGGCGCGTCCTCGCGTCGCACGTTGGCAGCCAAATCCAGTAGCCGCCCGACGGCTCTGGGTTCATCTTCCAGCCCCAGGGCAGAGACAAAACGCGCCTCGACCGTAGGAATATCGGGCGGGCGCAGGTTTTGCTCGAGGCGGCTGATCTGCGCGTCGCTGTAGCCGACCGCAATGGACAGCTCCAGCTGGGTGAGACCGGCACGCCGTCTCAGAAAACGGAGCAAATCGCCGAAGGTGGTGAATTTTTCCAGCGTGTTCTCGGGGATTGAAGCAGACATACGCACTTCCTTTCAAACGACCCTTGTTTTCACCAGGATAAAAACAGAATAGCATATTTTTGGGTGGTTTGGAGAATTTTGGTAGGAATTGGCAAGAGAGGTAGGTCACTAGACGCTACAGTGAACATATCAACAGACCGGCGCGCAACCTCTTTGGCAGCGCATATTCATCCGGTCGAAGGAGAGAACATGTCTACCAATCGTTTGTTCAAAGTGTTGATTGCACTTGCGCTCGTGATCGCAGTCATCCTGACTGTCCAAGAAGCTATAGCCACAAGCGCCATAAAGTCCTCAGGGAATACCGCGGTGGCCTGCTACAGCCTGCCCTCACATTATTCCATCCGCAGTGAGTATGCGAAGGATGCGAATATGTGGATCCTGCGGACGGAAGATGGACCTACCGGCGTGGATGGCGGGCTGATCGAGCTGCTGTCTGGTTACCGAACCTGCTCGCGATGGGAGAATTAAGCATGAACCACTTTTCTTATGACGTCATTCGGAAAGAAAAAATCCGAGAGTTACAGCAGGAGGGTCTCGTGAACCAGTCGTTGCACAGGTCTGGTGGCCCAAAGTCAAGATTGCTTAATGAATTACCAAAACTGATCCTCATGCTTCTAGGCGTCCTTGGAATGCTAGGAATCCTCGTTCCTTGAAATTAGTCACTGCGGTCGATTACCAGTAACCGAAAGGAGAGCAAAATGTTCACAAATCGTTTTTTCATGCTTCTGGTCACTGTTGCGTTAGTTTCCACCGCTGCGCTGACTCTTCAGGATGGAGCCGCCACAACAACCATTATCTCTGATGTCAGTGAGGCACAACGGATGCAACAGAGTCGAGCTGCTGACGCGGCGCGCTGGACCGCCATGGGCGAGTATTACCAGGAACTGGACGCAGCGCGGAGTCTCACCCGCTCACGCGCAGCGGACACCGCCCGTTGGACTGCAATGAGTGAGTATTATCAGCAATTTACTGAGGCGGAGTCCCGGAACCTGGGACGCGCCCGTGCCGCAGATGCCGCCCGCTGGACAGCCATGGGCACATACTATCAGCAAATAAATGCCGCTTCCGGACTCACCCCTGCCCAAACGGCAGAGGCTGCTCGCTGGACGGCGATGGCTGAATATTACAAACTCATTTCTCCCACACGGTAATGGTCTGTTGGGATAAGACGAAAACTCCTAAGGGCCCCACGCCAATACTTTCCCAAGCAAAAAGCCTCGCGGACATTTTCTCCGCGAGGCTTTTTGCTTTTAGGTTTTCTTTTGGTTAATTATGAGCCGACTCGTCCTCAGTTACATAAGCCTCAGGATTTTGATCGAACTGCTCCTTGCAATCCAGGGAGCAAAAGTAATAGGTGCGGCCGTCATATTCCGAGCGGGCCTGGGCATTCTCGTAGGTCACTTCCATACCGCAAACAGGATCTTTAAAGGTCTCGTGCATGGTTCTCTCCTTTCACATCCTGCTTAACGTTCGTGGGATTTAACTGTTATTGCGAGTGAAAGGAACCCAGTCTTGATGAATCTGCTTCTTAAAATGTCTTAGGCTTGAAGCTTCAGGTAGGTCAGGCTTTGAGCCTGACAGATACTAGAATCTGGCGGGTTACCCCCTTCGGGGACGCTGCGCAGCAAACCCGCCCTACAATATCTTATTTTTTTGAAGAGTCTCCATGCAAACCGTTTTTTTCTTGCCGGCCAGATGACCCAATTTTGGAGGCTCGAAAATAAGCTGTTTGATCTTTCGCAGCGGATAAACAATGCACTCATACCCCGGCTTTCTATCTTCATAGACGACGAAACAAACCCAGGCATCCGGCATGTCCAGGATCGGGTCGCGGCGTTTGGGCGAATCCTGGAACGTCCACGAAAGGCCATAGCGCAGGGCAGCGGAGCGGCGCTGTGTCTTGACTGCCACATCCAGCGCGTTCACTTTCAAGTCCGCTACCCAGGATTTTTCCTTTGCCTTGTAGATGGTGTAATCCGGTCCCTCCACCGAACAATGACGCGCCTCGAATACAAGCCGCACTGCTTCTTCGCCCAGCTTGCTGACAAAGTGATCGTCCCGGATTTTTTTCTTCTTGGTCTGGTTGCTATCGTCATAATTGACCGTCTCCGCGACAGCATCGGCGAAGGCTTTTGTTCGGTCCACGGCTTCGGGTGAAAGATGAATGGTCTGCGGTCTTCGGAACGTGGACATAATGATCTAAGTTGTTCGTCTCATTGTATAAAGATAGATCAGCAACCCACCGAGAAGCAGGGCCGGCAGCACGATCAAACCTGCCTCCGGACCAAAGGCACCGCCTGTCCAAATCTCGGGGCCGTGCACCCGGATACGGATCAATTTGTAAATGTCTGCCAGCCCCGAGACCGGGAAGCCAAACCCCACGCCTTCGAAGAAATTCCAACCGATGTGCAGCCCGATGGGAAGCCAGAGTTGTTTTGTGCGGATGTATCCGTATGCCAGATATACGCCTGCAAAAAAGATACCCGCGGCGCTGACCCAGGTCGCATTAGGATTGCCCAGGTGGAGCAGGCCGAATATGGCCGAAGAAATCACCACACCCCAGAACAGGTTGAGTCCGCTGGCAATGGTCTGTAAATGATAGCCGCGGGAGAGCAGCTCTTCATTCCAACCCACAAAGATAAAAAGAACAAGAAAGGATAAGACACCACTGATCACCACATTGATCGGGTCGAATTCCCAGGCAAAGCCTTCAAACGTCAGCCAGCCGAGACCCAGCATGACAACATAGATAAAGCCCATCTGGATAAAGGTGATCCCGATCCCCACAAGGATATCCAGCAGCGTATATCGATCCAATTTTAGCCCTAGGCTCTCGAAGGACCGCTTATCCAGCCAGCGGCGCGCCACGTAAACTGAACTGGTCACAATCAAGAAATTCAGGATTTGTCCCCAGATCGAATTCAGTCCATCATCGAGCAATCCCAGAAGAATGGCGATCAGGCCGAAGAATGTCCCGAACAGCAACATCAGGATCGTCTGAATTATGAGTCGCCAGCCAGCGCGCAGGCGCGGCTCATCTGGGGAAAGGAAGACCTGCGCGAGAAAAGAACGTTCCCGGGCAGGCTGGATTTCAGACATAGGCTAATACTCCTGTGCGTAGATCTACCTGATTGTACTTCGATTGCCCGTTATGGGATGCGATAGATGGAATATACCTGATCCGGGGTCTGGCCCACCGTTTGCAGGCTTTGGAGCGTTTCGCGCAATGCATTACGGCCTTCCGATGAGATCTTCTTAGAAGGGTCGCTAAGGATAAAGGCCATGCCCCTCTCGTAGACGAGAACATGGGTATATCCTTCGCTCTTCCATTG
>DATHTL010000228.1:0-22263 GCA_035463255.1 Anaerolineales bacterium
GGGGCTGTGTTAGGCGGTTGTGGACGATCCCTAACTCGCTCGAACCTCAAGATTACCAATCCGCGCAACAGCATATTTCATGAATGCTAGCGTTTCGTAAAGTAATGTTTGTTCCGCTCGCTGACGTATTTTTACTAAAAACCGAACACCCTCCCGTTCATTCCACGCTTGGTCAATTATGTTTATCCATTTGGGTTCTACAAATTGTTTAGCCCAGTTCGCCGCAGCCTTTTTGGACTGTACTGTCCCTGTATGAAGAGTGTGCAACATTCGGCAGTATGTCAAAACGGCAAAGGACTGACCAAATCTGGAGTTCCAAAAACTACGAGGACGATCGATTTCATTTTCGAATGCTTTCATATGTTGAAGCATAGCCGTTTTTATTTCGTTCGATAATTCAGATACAGGGATGGATGGCATGATTTGTTCAGGCTTTTGACCAATCAATGTAATTCCACGCTCTCGGAGAATCCAACGAACATGCCATTTGTTATCATGAGTTGACTGTTCAAACGTGGTACTGCCATTATCAAAATAATACAGTTCCTTTTCTCCTACTGTCTGCCAATTGTTGAGGTTGCCAATACTTATATATGAGCCTTCCAAATGTTTTGCAGGATAACAATCAATGTTGTGGATTTTCATCTGAATCTCTTGAAGAGATTTAATATTTGTTTCAGTTAATTCAGTATTCGTCACAACTAAAAAGTCCACGTCGCTATCTAAATCGAAATCACCTGTAGCAATGGAGCCCACTAAGTACACGCCAATAAGGTTTCCTGCTAACTCCTCCGTAATCTCATTCACAAAGACATAAAGTACTTCCCGTAGTTCGGGATAAGGATGGTTGGGTACTCTTGTGTCATCAAGAAATTTTATGTTCATAGTCTTTCAATTTAGATGTGTATTGGTAGTGTAACTAACGCCTAATGGTGTGCCTCCAAACATCTTGTTGATTCACAGATTTGAAAAGCAGGCTGCTAGTTTACTTGTTGACCTTTTAACATCTCGGAGAAGAAGACATCAAGACGCGCCTCCAACATATCAACGAAGAATCCCATAAGATCGGCTTTCAGTTTGACACATTTATTTCTTGAACTATCAATCAGTTCCCTGCAAATAAATTGCAATCGCTTCAAATGTTTCACATCCGATCTAATGAGCGTTGCCAGCTCACCGGGCGACCGGGTAGAAAGCTCTTCTTCAAAACCTAAAGTTGGGTATGAGTAGTGACCGTTTTTGATGTCGTCCTCAAGATCCATGATATCGTCCATGATCTGCAAGGGAGCACCCCACTCATAGAAAAATTGAAGGTAATCATCAATCTGATCCCCTTTACCGCACTTTTGAAGTAGAAGAGCAAACGGTAGGTACGCATGAACTGCTTTGTAGCCGCAGTCTTCAGGGTGCTCTTGAGTATAGGGACTCCTTATAAATCTTGATCGCTTCTCCTTGATCTCTGCCCTCAGGTACAACTGCTTGAAGTGGTTTAGCAACTCATAATCAGCGATATTAAATTCAAAGCACTCCAGCAGCAATTTGTCGTGCTCCTGGATAAACGACACGGAAAGCAAGATCTCTGTTGAATTTTGTGTTTGCTCGTCTAGGTTTGAGTCCAAAATCATATAACCCGCAACGCCGAGCATTGTAGATTGAAAGATTTTATTAAGGTTTTCTATAGCTTTTTTCTGGCCTTCTCGGTCGAGCCAAACCATATACATTACAATGGCTGGGTAAGCGACCCTGAAATATCCCTCATCCATCCTACGTCTGTAGTTTCTAGACTCTGATAGGTCAAAGCCTTGCCGCGCAGCGAACGACCGCAAAACCGAATCTACTGTGGCATCAAATATCTTGAAGGCTTGGGCCATCATCCCTTCCGCAGCATCCTTGGTAGTCTCGGCTGTGGGAGCTGAAGAGAGGTAAGATTTTGTCAGACTTTCCATGGATTGAGGTCCCATTTCCTTATAGAGTTGAAGGATCTGTCGTAGCAGCTGCACAGCTCCATCGATAGATGATTCGTCTGTCACTTTTACCTCGTCCATTAGAATTTTCTCCTCAGTATTACTCTTTGCTTCTTCCTAACAAAATTATTGACATAAAACCTAAAAGCAACTTCCATGCTGAATTGAACAAGCCTCATAAGTCACCGCCGAACGGCTCGCGTCATGCTCCTGCGCAGCACGGCCGGGGAGAAAAGGCTCGGAAACGGACTGCCGTGAAGCGGCGTGCCGAAGCTCAGGAAAAAGCCAAAAAACGCGCACGCAGAGCGTCCAGCCGTCCGATGCACGCTGGGTTAACCTGCTTTTCTCATTAAGGGACTCTCTGTGTATCCTCCTTACACTGACAAGCCAGTTTCATATCGCGGACTGCCTGAACATCAATCTCTGCAATCCGAAGCAGGCAATAAACCCGCTGGCAAAAGAAGCCAACGAAAGCGGAGCCATAGAAAAATAGACGACAAACGACGGCGAGTTCAGACTCATGCTAATAGCAATCATCACGAAACTGTAGATTGGCATCATGGCCCCAAGTACAACATAAGTTAGGGAGAGCACAGGATGTTTTTGGACATGGCGCTGAATAAACCATAACCAGGTCAGCAACAAACCAGCCATGAGGAGAGCGGCAAAATAAGCGAATGACATCCAACCCAGGTGTGCGCCAGCGCCGAACTCTTGCTGAGAAACTGAGGGTCGAAGATCGTAAATCCAATAATCAAGCCGATAAGCCAGGACAATTAACAAGAGTCCAGCAAAGATCGAAATGATGGATGGATGTATCTTTTTCAGGTTCTATGCCTTTTGATGTCCGTTTCTTCGTCATACGAAGTCATACGAAGAGCGGGCTTCTTACTTCGGGGCAGGTATTGACTTCAGTCCTCTCAAATGCCAGGTCAGCATTGCGATACTGACGGCAAACAGGGCTGTGAAGATAACCACCTGTGGGATGCCCACCGGTTCACCACCTCGCGCCTGAAACACGAGCATTGCCAGGACCGCTAAGGTCAAGAACACCAGGTTTGCAAGTAATGCCGCTGCAAGCGCATACCCCACAGGCGTTTTGCGCCACAAACTCACTGCGGCAATGACCAGCGCGGGAAGTAACCAGGCCATATCTAACACGTGGACGACATTGGTCGGCGTTCCATCTTCTTTCACGCTCTGAGGCGGGATCCCGGTCAGTGAAGCGGGAAGTGCTTCGCTTAACCAGATCAAATAAAAAAGAGCTGCGATCACTACCAGAAAAATGCTCACCGCTCTGACGGGCGTGCGTTCTGTGAAGCCCGCCCGGATGCCCGCCCAATCTGTAGTCACGAGACCGCCAATCAAAGCATACGTCGAACATCCCAGCAAGGCGATGTAGATCAAGAACAACGGGTTGAAGCGGATGCCGAATGCATAACTGGCATAGGTGTACACAACATAGACCAATCCCCCCAGCCAGATTAACCGCCCGCGGTGGGAGCCGCGACTGGTGAGATATGCGCCAATGAGCAAAGCGGGGAGCGCTATCATCAGTGTGATCGCATCTTGACCTATCGCCTGCGCCACGAGCCCCGGGGTGTCGCGGTAAAGACCGTCGATGAATATTCCGCACCCGGCTGCAATTGCCAGCAGGATCGCAGTAGGGACGGTAAGCCACAACCATACATCTGCGCTTCCAGCGTTCTTGTTCATTGTTTACTCCTTCCTCCTGTCTGAGAGGCTAGCACCACCCAACTGGGGATTATAGGGCCCGCATCATCGCTTATGGATGGGCTCCCCTCCAGGGATAAGATCCTGAATGAATCAGGATGTATTAAAAACGGTTCTTGCTCTCTATGGAAATCATATATCAAATCCCCGGCTGTTTCATGTGTCATTTGTCTTAAACCCGTATGCCCGCAGGGTCAGCGGCAGGGAGACCTGGCGGTCGCGGTGCAGTCCGGCTGAAAGCCGGACCTACTTTATGGTTGCCTCACAGTGAATTGTGTGATGGCGGTATCCACGCGCTGGTCAGCTCGCACGACCTGTAATTGCACGGCATACAAGCCGCTCAGGCCGCTGGTGTCCCACGTGGCTAATACGCCCTCGTTTACAGGCTGTGTCCCCTCTGCCACCTGGAGCCATTCCCCGGGGTTCAGTCCCTGCCCCACGAGCAGGCGGTACGAGACGAATCCTTCTCCCGCGGCGGTCCCCTCAATGCTGACCTCTCCGCTCACTTCGCTGAACAATTCCGGCGAGGTGATGGCCGCATCCGGGTTCGTTTGCGGCGGCTGGATCACATCATAGGTGGCAGGCGGGATCTCGAGCCCGGCGCCCTCGGCCCACGAGCGGGCTTCCGGCGGCACTACTAGATAAATGTGCTCTTCTACCAGCTGCGGCAGCGTGAACACGGTGGCCAGCAAGCCGGTCTCCCGGTTCACGGCATAGCGTCGGTACATATTGTCCGGCTGGATGGGCCCATTGCCGTTCAGGAAGACCTCGCTCACCAGGCTCGGGCAGTCGGCGGTGGGGAGCATGCCCGAGGGATCGCAGACGTTGATCGCCGAGACGTCTGCCGGTGCGGCCCAGCCTTCGCGCGGCAGGTTCTCGGAAGCCATTTGCATCAAGGCGTTCCACAGCACGGCTGGGACGCGCGGCGAAAGGTTGCTCTCGGTTTCCGGGCGTGTCCCGGTCCACACGGCGACCACGCGCGAGGGGGAGTAGCCGATCGCCCAGGTATCGAGCCCGTCCTCGGTCTGTCCGAGCTTCAGGCCGGCGGGCCGGCCGATCTCGGTCACGTTGGGCTGCCCGAGCGACGGCCAGCGAGCGGCTTCGTCGCTCAGGGCGTGGTTGATCAAATACGCCAGCCCGGGCGTCAGCACCGGTTTGGCCTGCGGCGTGGACCAATCGAGCCAGACGCTGCCATCGTTGCCCTCCACCCGCAAAATGGCTGCCGGTTGCAGCTCGCTCTCGGTCAGCTCCTGCCCGAAATAGACGCCCTGTTGCGCAAAGACCCCGTAGGTCCCTGCGGCGTCGAGCAGCGATAACTGCGCGCTAGCGTCGCGCGAGACGCCGAACGATGCCGCGATCCGGTTGACGTTCTCCTCTCCCATCTGGGCGAGCAGCTGCGCAGTCGGCGCCTGGTAATCGTTCGCCAGCGCCACCCGCAGGCGGATGGGACCGTGATATTCCCCGTCCAGGTTCTGGACATTTGTCTTCCCGGGGATATCCCAGACCAGAGAAGCGGGGCTCAAGCCGCGAGTGAACGCCGTCAGATAGACCAACGGATCCAGCGCGGACCCGGGCCGGTGTGCCGCGATCAGCGGCGTCTCGTGCGCCTGGAACGTTTCTCCCACGACCGCCAGGATCTGCCCCGTCCCGGGGTCAGTGATGATCGCGCTGGCGGAAGAATTCTCCACGGTGGTTCCGGGCGGCAGGGCAGGCAGGTACCTCAAGGTATCACACTCGAGGCTTGGCTCCGCCAACCCCGCCAGCCGCGCCGCATAGAACGCGGTCACGCAGGAGGCTCCCTGCTGCAGCTCAAAGTCGAGCGTAGAGACGATGGTCAGGCCGCCGCGTTCGATGCGCTCTCGCGGGAACTGAGAGTCCAGCTGTGCCAGCAGCAGGTTGGTAAAGGCGGACGCAAACTGGGGTTCGAACGGCGGCGGGGACTCGAACTGCGGCGATTCGCCCAGAGCGTTCATGGTCGCTTCGTTCGAGAGGAACCCGCGGGCGTTCATCAGCTCGACAGTCTCACGCCCGCGCTGGAGGGCCGTCTGCGGCGCATCGTATGGATTGAGGCTGGGCGTGCTGCTCACCGCCGCCAGGATCGCGGCTTCGAACGTGGTCAGCCCGGTTGCCGATTTCCCAAAGTAAAGCCGGGCGGCGTTCTCTGCACCGAAGGCATAGCGACCGAAGTGCGCCGAGTTGAGATACCACTCCAGGATCTGCGTGCGCCCGTAGCGGGAGGTGATCTGCGCCGCCAGGATGCGTTCACGGAGCGCGCGCTGCAGTGACGGAGGCTCGTCGAAGAGGATGAGGTCGTAGATAAGCCGCTGTGCGATCGTGGGGTGTGATTCGTAATTGGTAATTGTGTCGAGGGTATAACCGGGGTGCTCCCAGAACTCGGGGTCGGTGACTGCCAGCACCGCATCGCTCAAGGACTCCGGCAGATGCTGCGGATTCGTCTCGCTCAGGGGAATATAGCGCCGCGGCGACGGAACGTTCGGCGCAAAGGTAAACAGGACGTGCTGCCGCGTACGGTCATAGATGCGCGTCGGCTGCAGGAGCAGTCCGTCCGGTGGGTTGAGCAGGGCAGGCAGGATGTCGATCGAAGGCAGGTCGCGCGTGAGGTTGACGTAGGAGATCGCGGTCGTGGCAATGCATGCCGCGCTGAGCAGCGAAAGGATGATCCCCACTGTAAGCAAACTGCTGCGCGCCCGTGAGGCACGGTGTCGTTGGCGGGCCAGCCGTCGCTCACGGCGTGCGCGCAGGATGGGAGTGACCTGGGGCATGAGCCTTATTTAACCACAAAGGCTGGTATTGAGCGAAGTCGAAATGGCACTAAGTACACAAAGGGAAACGTACGAGGAAAGAAGAAAGATAAAAGGTGGTTGAGAGGATTGCTTTTAAACACCTTTCCATTTTATTTATGAACATTCATCTCTTCAATCATTTTATCCAGTGCGGAGGGGTGTTTGCGCTCCTTCCATGTCTGGATCAATCCAACAAGTTTTCAGAGTTTAGCTCCAGATCATACGAAGTGATGCTGTGAACGGTCTGGAAATTCTGATGCGCTTTGCCCGTGCGGCGATCGCCACGTAATACATTTAGAAAGGCAGACCTATTTGCCTTCAGGGATCGCAATTACGTATGGCGATGTCCCGTTTGCTAGAATGAAGTTTCCGTCTAACGTCTTACATTTTGGAGGGAGCGATGTAAAGATCATGCCGGTCATGCACGTATCCGTTGTGGCAGGGATAATCAGCGATTGCGGGTTGCTCGATCCGCCTGGTAGTTGTGCGACAGTTTCAAGTTGGGAATCGAGTGACGGGGGATACAGACCTTCCCCTAGTAGCAGTCCCAGTACCGTTGCGACCAACACAGCCAGGACGGGCAGATACCTTAACATGTTCTTTGCCAGTTTTGAAATTTGCATTGGTCAACTCCTTTCAACGCAGTAGACGCGCGCTCTGGGCCGCTCGCTATGAATAACAGGGGTTATGTTCCAGATGGGTTTTAGTGCCATCGGGAGCAACAATATCGGCAAACCAGACTTGATAGCCTATGGAGCGATAAAAGGCGCGGTGAGCGTGATAGGCCATATACGCCGCCTCGTAGGAATAATATCCCTTTTCGGTGCTCTCGCGGCTCATAAGACTGCCACGATGACGACCAATGCGGAGGACAAATTTTTTATCTTCCATGCTTTCTTTTTTATACGGCAAAAGATTAAGAGGGCTTTTACTTTAAAGACATCATATAACAAATCCCCGGCTGTTTCCATTAGCATTGTCTTAAAAAATTCACTCCCATTTGCGGGAGCGGTGCAGCGAGTGTCAGTTATCCATCACCCTGCCTGATTTCTCCAGGAGGAGACAACATCCTACCGTAACTTTTCTAACTCAGCCATGAGTGGCAGCAGGTCGTTTTGGACGGTGTCCCACATTAATTTCTCATCGACATTGAAATACACATGCACAATGCGATTCCGCATAGCACGCATCAGATTCCAGGGTATGGCTGGATACTCCTCTTCAATATCCTCAGGGATTTGATTTGCAGCTTCACCAATAATAATGAAGTTCATTTCAACAGCGCGGATGGATTTCGCATCGTTCTTAAACTCTTCATCATTCATTCCGCGCGTGAAGCTTTGGATCTCGGAAATCGCATCAAGGATATCCCGAATCCGGTCGCGCCAATCCGTAGGTGACATGGATGGCTTCCCTCAGGATATGCTCGCGAATATGAGGTTTTAAGCTTGCAGGAGTTCCCAGGTCAACGGGACATCCCAGTAATTGTTCAAGGTAATCCTGCAGGGCAAACAAGCCAAAATAACCAACAGGACGACTGAATTCCACCAGCAGATCCACATCACTGGCTGTGGTCGCTTCATCCCTTGCCACCGAGCCAAAGAGCAGCAAAGATTTGACACCGAATTGCTTTTCCAGTTCAGCGTTTTTCTGTTTTAGGATTTTCAGTACAACATGCTGTTTCATGGTGAATATTATACGTCAATCCAAATCAGGTTATCCATCGAGCAAATCCGCCAGGTACTCCATCAACCCACCCGACCTGCCGGACTTTTTTGACTTGTTAGACTCCTCCGGCAGATCGCTTGCCACCGTCCCTTTTTGCCCGTTGATGAGCACGAGATGTCCCCGCCCACCAAAGAAGAGCTCGGTGACCCACACGGGGAGCAGGTTAAGTCGGAAGGATTCGACGGTCATTTTTGCTGATGACGTAGAAATTATGTTTATAGGTGCCAGCAGATTCGGTAAGTCACGCTTGTAGCGTGACAGCGTCTGTGCGCGGGCATCGAGAGAAGCTTCCGCCATGGGGATGTCGTATACTTCCGCAGGCCAGTTGGCGAGATAGCGCGGGTCGTAGGGTTTCACGCCTTTCAATTCGAAACTAGGAATTAGTTTTAAGAAAACGGCAGAGAGTTTTCGAGAGGCAGGGATGGGCAGATCATTGATTTGCACGGGGTAACAGTCGCTGACCCGGATCTTCCTCCGGTTCCCACGCCCGAACTGGATGTCGCAATCATCAAGGGTCTCGCCAGCGTAATCGATGCCCCCGCCCATGTCAAAGGTCCATAAGGGGAGGTAAACGCCGCGCGGCAGATCAGGGCGAGAGGACTTCGCCTGTACGGTTGTCTCCATCCATTCGGTCAAGATCTGGGCGGCGCGCTGCTGATCGAACGCATGCGGGATGATGCCATCGGGGGCAAGCAACTGTTCTTCCGATTGCCAGTCGACGACGTGCGGCGAACCGCAATAGACACAGGTGGTTGAGATCTGATTCGCGGGCAGAATGAACTCGCAGCCGCAGCCTTCGCAGTGGAAGATCTGCTGGTCGAGCGGCTTGCCGTGTCCGCGTGCGGTGGCCATGGCAATGATGAAATCCTTCTCCTCGGCGGAACCGGGCTGGGCGGTGACCCTCTGGTTGCGTGAACAATATTCGCAATGCAGCGATTGACCGTCGGGCGCGAAGCTCATCCGCCCACCGCACTTGGGACACATGAAGCGGTCTGCATCGGCTGCGCGCAGGCCTTCGGGCGCAGGAGGCAAATGGTCGGGGTCGATCACCTCATCAGCTTTGAGCTTGCCGTCAAGAATTGCGAGGGCGCGGCGTGCCCGGGCGTGCTGGAGATCGTGGGCAAGGCAGTTCTCAAGGGCTTTACGTTTTTCCACCCGGTCATCCATCACCTGGCTCATCCAGAACCAGGCTTCGGCGAGCACGTCGTGGTTGTTGCTGATATACACGGCGCGGTCCAAGTAACGGCGCGCTGCATCCCTGTGGCCTGCCTTGGCTTCGATGATTCCGCTTTTGAGAAGTTCCCTGCCGTAATCGCCGAACATAAAGTCTCCAGTGTATGTTGTGTTGCGAACTGCCGCTTCGACTGCGTGCCTCGGCTTACACTCGGCACTCCGCTCAGCGCGAGGAGTTTCTTACTATTGCATCTGTCATTTTTGCTACTCTCGCCATTTCCTTCACATCGTGCACGCGGATGATGTCTGCGCCGCGGATGATGCCGACTGCCACGGTGGCGGCGGTGCCTTCCACGCGCTGGTCGGCGGGTAGGTCGAGTGTAAACCCGATGAAGGACTTTCGGGATGGACCTAACAGGACTGGAAAGCCCAGGGCGCGGATCTCGTCGAGCCGGTTGATCAGCTCGAGGTTGTGCTCTCGAGTCTTCCCGAAGCCGATGCCGGGGTCCAGGATAATGTTCGACTCCTCGATCCCGGCTTTCTTCGCCAGCTCTACACTGGAGAGCAACTCGCGCTTTACATCTTCCATTAAGTTCTCATACGTGGAACCGATGTAGGCGTTGCCTAACTGCTCTCGTATTTCCACACTGGCGGGATTGCTGCGGTTGTGCATCAGGATAACCGGGACGCGAAACGCCGCGGCAACGGGAGCAAGCTCCGGGTCCGCGCGCAGCGCCCAGACGTCGTTGAGCATGTGCGCGCCTGCCTGGAAGGCGGCTTCCGCAACTCTGGCTTTATAAGTGTCGATTGAAATTAAAGCATTCGGGAATTGTTTTGCAATCGCTTCGATCACAGGAATAACGCGCTCCAGCTCTTCCTCCGCATTGACGGGTTGGGAGCCGGGACGGGTGGATTCACCGCCGATGTCGAGAACATCTGCACCGTACGCAAGAAATTCTTTCGCCTGGTGGATAGCCGCATCTATCCCCTCAGCCCCTTTCTCCCTATTCCCTATCTCCTGATCCCCCAACAATCCATCCCCTGAAAACGAGTCCGGCGTAACGTTGAGGATCCCCATCACATAGGTTCGGGCACCCCAGGTGAACGTACGATTTCCAATTTGAAGCGAGGGGGATTTCATAAAATGCAGCCACGCACCTGCCCTGGTGTGCGGTGCCAGGGGAGTCGCGGAGACACAGAGAAGATTTAAACTCCGCGTCTCCGTGACTCTGTGGCTAAAACTACGGGATTTGATCCAACGGACGGGCGAGCCAGGTTTCGGCTTCGTCGATGTCGGTGAAGATCTTCATCGCTGAGGCAAGCCCGGGCAATGCCAGTGCTGCCACATCCCGGATGGCTTCAGCAACCTTTTCATCGGCTACCACCACTGCCACACGAATATTGCGCGCAGACGGATCGCTATTTGCTTCCACTGCCATGCGGATGGCCCGTTCTGGAATTTCTTTCACCGCCCGAATATCATACAAATTGCGGGTGCGGCGGTCCACGCCCAGCAAATGTTCCATGGCGAATTCCCGCCACTCGTCCACGGTCGCATCAGAAAGATCTGTGAATGTTAACGTCATGCCGCCATCGTCACGACGGACGACAGTAAAGCCAATGCCAGGCTTCGGAGTCCAGTTGAGGGGCTTGATTTCATTCATGACAGTTCCTCCAATAAGATTATATCTTATGCAAACTTCTCGATTCCCACGGCATCACACGCCGCTGCCATTGCACGGACACTTTTTTTACTCACAGGATGAACCAGATCAGGGTCAATGTCCATCAAGGGCAGCAGGACAAATGCCCGCTCATGCAGTCGCGGATGCGGGATAACAAGAGATGGTGTATCCAGCACGCGATCATCGTAAAAAAGAATATCGATATCGATCAGGCGTGGTCCATTTCGAATAGACTCTTTCCTTCCCAGCGCCACTTCCAATCGCTTGAGATGTTTCAGCAGGGGCTCAGGGTCCAGATACGTTTTTGCTTTTATCACCTGATTAAGGAACTTGGGCTGATCCTCATAGCCCCACGGCGGTGTCTCATACACTTGCGACTTTGCCTTGACGTCCATCTGTGGGGTCAGCGAGTTGATGGCCTGCTTGAGGTTTGTGAGGCGGTCACCAAGATTGGAGCCAAGGGCCAGATACACGATATGTTCTTTCATAGGTCACCGTGGGATGGGATGGTCATCGTAGTGTTTGACCACGTCATCAGCGAGCCAGCCTTCGATATCCTTGTTCAGGAAAGCATCCTCGGGCAGCCGGCTTACCAGATCGATCAGCGCCAGCCGCACAGTCTCGTAATGCTCGAACAGGTCATCGTCCGTCCATGTGGAATACTTCTTAATCAACTCGGCGTTGAAGGAGTCGGTGTCAGGATCCTGCCAGGTGAAGGCGGGGCTATGCAGGATGCCGTTGATGATGCGGGCACCCTCCTCCCACCAGCCGACGATATGAGCCAGCAGGTTGTGGAAAGAATCGAATCCCTGCTTCGCTAGAAACTCCTTTTGTTTTTCAGGATCGAGATGATGGAAATCTGCAAGATATGTTGCCCATTCATTCTGGAGCATATCGAGTGGAAGGAAGCGACTCAACGCAAGGAGATGCTCGCGCGCGTGGTGCAAGATGACCGCATGCAGCCAGGCGCGCACACGGCGATTCTCGAACACCGAGCCGTTCATGGACCCAAGACTGGCTCTCATCTGCTGGCGCGTGTTCTCAAAGTGAGCCATGAATTCGTTTTCATCCCATGGCTTGTACCTGGCCACGGCTTCCGCATTGAAGACATCGAAATCATATTTCCTACGCTCGAACGGGCGCTCCTCCGCAATCGCACGGATGATGCCCATGCCTTCCTCCCACCATGCAAGGATATGTGCCAGCAGATCGCGTAGAGAGTCATACCCCATCTGCTTAACGCGTTTGTGCTGTTCTTCTTTTGGCAGGCGGTTGAATCGTTCCACATACGTTCCCCATTCGATCTCCACGTGATCAAGCGCACGTTGCTTGCTGATAGACACTAAAAGCCTCCAGAAGTGCTGCTCAACTCGATTCTTGACTGGCGTGCTATACTGAATTCAAACCTATTTTACCTGTTTACTTATTCGTAACAAAGGATGGCTTTTCGTGGAAACATACATGCAAATGGCCGTGGAAGAAGCAAGGGCAGCGTTGGCAGCCGGGGATTTTCCGTATGGCTCGGTACTGGTACGCAGTGGGGATGTCATCGGACGAGGTCGAAACCACATGAACACGCACAATGATCCAACCAGCCATGCCGAAATCGAAGTCCTGCGCGCGGCCGGACTGCAGCCAACCTATGCGGATACTGTCATGTATGCGAGCGCGTTTCCCTGCTTGATGTGCGCGGGACCGATCGTGATGCTGGGCGTCCCGGAAATCATCGTCGGCGCCAGCTGGGAAGGATATGAAACCTCGCGGGCGTTCCTTGAATCGCACGGGGTGAAAGTGACGGTGTTGGAACTCGAAGAGTGTAAACAGTTGCTGTTACTTGATCCCAATGTCCGGCTCTCCGACTCCTTATAAGCCTACCCGCGCCGACCTGCTCGCCGCGCAGGATAAGACCGTTCGGGATGTGATCGCGCCGAACCTGCGCGTGCTGTTCTGTGGAATCAACCCCGGGTTGTATTCAGGCGCAACAGGCCATCACTTTGCCCGTCCCGGGAATCGCTTTTGGCCCACCCTGCACCGGGCAGGTTTCACGCCGCGGCTGCTTCATCCCAGTGAAGAACGGGAGTTATTGACATCCGGTTATGGGATCACGAATCTGGTGCCACGCGCGACTGCCACAGCAGACGAGGTATTGCCCGAAGAGTTGGTGGCAGGCCGCCGGCGGTTGGAGTCGAAGGTGAAGCGCTATCAGCCGCAGGTGGTGGCCGTGCTCGGCATCAGCGCCTACCGCACCGCGTTTGCACAAAAAGCAGTGACGCTTGGGAGGCAGCCTCAACAGTTGGCAGGCGCCATCCTGTGGGTGCTGCCTAACCCCAGTGGATTGAATGCTCACTACCAGATCGCGGATCTCGTGGAACACTTTCGAATGCTGCGCCAGCTGATAGAAAGCGATGAAAGCTTTAAGAGATAAGAGTCATGTCAAATAAAAGTAAAGCTCAGAATTTCGAGGATCATTTTTCCGGACATTCCGATCAGTATGCGCAGCACCGCCCGAAATACCCCGATGAGATTTATGCCTACCTGGCCTCCCTGACGCCGGCGTGCTCACTGGCCTGGGACTGCGGCACCGGCAACGGTCAGGCCGCGCTCGGGCTGGCAAAGTACTTCGATAGAGTCAATGCGACCGATGCCAGCGCAGAGCAAATTGCAGCGGCCTATCCACATGAGAAGGTGCAGTATCGCGTGGAGCCTGCTGAGCATGTTTCCCTTAACGACTCCAGCGTGGATCTGGTCACCGTCGCGGTGGCTATTCACTGGTTCAACTTCGACGCGTTTTATCGCGAGGTCAAACGTGTCCTCAAACCGGATGGAGTTCTCGCCGTCTGGACGTATAGCTTCTCGGAAATTTCCCCGGAGATCGATCGGCTGATCCGTCAATATTATTATGACGTGTTAGACGGTTACTGGCCGGAACGCATTCATTATCTTGAAGAACAATATAAGACCATCCCATTTCCGTTTGAGGAGATCATTCCTCCATTGTTCGAGATGGAAATCAACTGGAACTTAAATCAACTGGCTGGCTTTCTCGATAGCTGGTCTGCGACGCAACGCTATAAAGCACAGAAGGGGCATCACCCTCTCGAATTGATCTGGGATCAATTGCTTGCGGCCTGGGGTGATGAAAATAAAATACGCCCGGTCCGCTGGCCTTTGCATTTTCGGATCGGGCGCAATAAAGCAGCCTCCTGACTACCTGTCTCTTTACAATCCTAGCTTTTCCAAAAGCCTTGCGAAGGTTGGGTCGAGGGCTGCTGCCCCTTCCATGAAACCTTCGCAAGGCTGAAAAGTCTCCGGATTGCCTGTCTTTTTATAACCCTGCTTTTTTCAACAAGCTTTCAATTGCATAAACGGTGATCTGATGGTGGCGGTCGCGCACGCGCTCGAACAGCGGGCGGATATGCTGGCGGGACCAATCCGTCTCGATCATCATGCGCACGATCGGCAGGATGTACAACATGCGCCCGATCTTCCCCATAAATTCCTCGATGCGCGGCAGAATGGCTTCATGACCACTGGCCACGCAGACTGTATAGAAGTGCGAGAAGATGGCGACATCGTTCCTTTTTTCCAATTCGAGAATATCTTCAAGATACTGGCAATCTTCCACCGGAATGTTCCGAGGCAAGCCTTGCAGGAAGGACAGGATCTGATAGCGATGCCAGTCCTGCACCTGCTCCCGGGTCGGCTTGATGCCCTGTCTGTAATCGGCCAGAACCTGCTGGACTTCATCGTATAAATGAGATTGTGGCCGGTGCCACGTGTCAGGGTCGGGGAGTCCAGGCTCGTAGATCCACTGGTGCACGTTGACCTTTTCAAACACTTCAGGGAGTTCTGTTTTCAGGAATTCCAAAAACGCTTCTGTGGTCAACGATTGGAATTGGAAACGGTTCATGTACTTCTGAATGAACGCGTCAAAGTGCTCACGCCCCACCGCATATTCACATTCCTGCAGGAAGTAGCAGCCTTTGTAATACGGAATGATGGTGGTAAAGGAATCGGCATCCCGCTCGGCTGGCAGCTTGAGAGCCGTGAGCGGCGAGTCCATGCCAATGCGTTCCATGACGGCGAGCAGTTGTTTGTAGTTGTAATCGGCATGCAGGTCGGTGGCATCTTTTCCTTCGAGGATCTCCGTGATGCGCGTCTCGGCATAGGTGGTCCAGCCTTCGTTCAGCCAGAAATCCTGCCAGGTGGCATTGGTCACCAGGTTGCCGGTCCAGGCGTGGGCGAGCTCGTGCGTGATCAGGGATGTATGACCCCGCGTGCCGAGGATCGCAGTCGGCGTGAGGAAGGTCAGGCGCGGGTTTTCCATCCCGCCATAAGGAAAGGAAGGCGGCAGGATTAGCAGGTCGTAGCGCCCCCACAGGTATGGACCGAGCAGTTTTTCCGCCTCGATGATCTTAGTCTCGTTCTCGGCGAATTCCCAGGCGGCAGCCTCGATGGTTTCGGGCTCGGCATAGATCCCGGTGCGCGGACCTAGCTCCCGAAAGGCCAGATTGCCCACCGCCAGCGCGAACAAATAGGAGGGGATGGGCTGTGGCATCCTGTAGCGGTATAGGGTCGATCCAATGCTGTCTTCCACCCCGACCTGCTCGGCCGCCATGGCCACCACCAATCCCTCCGGCACTTCCACCTCCGCCGAATACGTGAACCGGACGGACGGTGTGTCCTGGCATGGGAAAACACTGCGCGCATGGACGGCTTGGCACTGGCTAAACAGGAAGGGATAATTTCCACCCGCGGTTTGAGAGGCATTCAGCCATTGCAAGGCGCGTGCCTCAGGTGACGTGCGAAATGTGAGGGTGAAGCTTGCGTCGCCTTCGAATCCTTTGATGTGGAGTCGCTTCCCAAGAATGTCATCATCGGCGTCTAATTCCCACCTCAACTCACGACCATTTGCGCGTGCGTCTCTCAGATCGATCTTGAACGAGTCCAAAAAAAGGGAGCCAGTCAATGGCTCCTGCATTTGATATGTGGCTTCGACATCCAGCATATGGGTGGAAAAATTCACGCCAATGCGAAAGTGAATGTGCTTGATCTTGCCCTGTGCCAAGTCAGAGTATGATGCCGGGTCTTTGAAGTTCATTATATAGGCTCCATGTTGGATTTATGTCGTTGCGAGGAACCCGCAGGGCAACGTGGCAATCTCACCATACTTGGAGATTGCTTCGGTCGCTCACTTGCACTTGCATGCAGGTGCAAGTGTCGCTCCCTCGCAATGACGAGTTATTTCTTAACCGCACGCGCCATGCGCGCAAAATCTGCAAACAATCCATACGCCGTTTCTATGGGTCCACCGCTCATGCCTTCGCGCTCGGAGACGGTGATCGAATAGTCGGGTAGCACGTCGGTGCGGAATGTCACGCCAGTTGACGAATTCATCATCCCATATAACGGGGAAGAAGCGTCGACAAGCTCGGGCGCAACGCGCGCCTGGATCTGATCTCCGGCTTTCTCTGCTGAACAAACTAACTTGTAGCGCTTTCCTTCCATTCTAGACTTCTCGATCATGTCACGTGTGATGCCACGGATCCCTATGGGACTCACCTGCTGCGGCGTGAACGGTGTGTCCATGAGAACGGTGATCAGCGCGGCAACCTTGATCGCCGCATCCCAGCCATCTACGTCGTTCGTGGGATCGGTCTCTGCCACACCGATAGCCTGGCAATATTTCACCGCGTCTTCGTACGATTCACCATTCTCCATTCTGGAAAGGATGATGTTGGTCGTTGCATTGAGGATCCCTTTAAAGGAGGAAAGCTCTGCAAGCGGAAAGGTTTCGCGGAAGACAGAGAACAGCGGGGAACCGCCGAGCACAGTTGATTCGAAGCCAAACGTTTTCCCCTTCGATTTTGCGAGCGCGGTCAGTTCACGGTAGCCATGCACAACCGGTCCTTTGTTGGCGGTGATGGCATGCATGCCCATCTCCAGCGCCGTGCGGATGTGATCGAGCGCAGGTTGGCCGGTCTGCGTGTTGACGGGAGAGTTTTCGAACATGACGTCCGCATTGGAATATTGGATGACAGAGAGAGAGTCTTGCACATCGAAAGAAGAAAGAGGAGAGATGGACTTTCCACTTTCTACGAGACGAAGCGCTTGTTCTATATCAAGACCATTTGGATTCACAGCGCAGCCATGTCTCCCCGTAGCAATGCCAGTGAATGAAAAAGTGATGTCGTATTGGGATTTGAGCAGATCCTGCTTGCGAAGGAAAAGACGTGTAAGCGCGCGGGCAACGTTTCCAAAACCGATGAGGGCGAGGTTGTACTTCATGTGTGCTCCAGTTTCAGGTGTCAGGTTTCATGTATCAAGTGCCTGAGACCTGGAACCTGATACTTGAAACCTCTATAATGGCGGCCAGGGCATGGCGCGGCGGTCGCGGGGCTGGCGAGGGAATACGCCTCGTTTGATGATAGATTCCGCACGGGCGCACAGGGCGGAGAGCTCGCGCGAGTTGAGATACGGCTCGAGAGCCGGGAGCAGGCTTTTGATCGTGGAAAGAGGCGCAAGCAGGTCTTCAGGAATCTTTTGCCCGGCAAAGTCCCACAGCACCGTCCTCAATTTGTTCTCTTCGTGGAAACAAATCCCGTGATCGATCGCATACAGATCGTGGGTGTTCTTTTCAAAGAAGACATGACTGCCTTTACGGTCGGCGTTGTTGCAGAGCAGGTCGAACAGGACGACCGGTTTGAGGAGCTGCTTGTCTTCCTCGCTGAAGCTAAAATAATGATATTCGGGGTCGTAGTCGATGTATTGCTGGAGTGACCCCACGCCGAAAGGACCGTCTTCGCGCAACGTGGTGAACGGTACAATGTGAAAGCCGAGCTGTTCGCTGACGAGATACGCCGCCACCTCTCGACCCGCGAGCGTGTTCTCAGGGAAATCCCAGAGCGGCTGCTCACCACGCAGAGGCTTGTATACGGCGGGAAGATCGATGCCTTCGTGATGAACGGCAACGAGAAACGTGTAATTCGAGCCAAAGGTGAACTGACCTTTGATCTCGTAGGATCCACACTGGAGGGTTGTTCTTATCTGGTCGGTTACCATATCTGGTTGAGTTTATCAGAATAAGAGCGGATAGCGCGCTGGTAGCGGAGGATGCCTGCATCACTGGATGTGTCGGCGAGTGTGTTCAATAAAAGTTCCATTGCCTTCGCATACTCGTGGACATTGTAATAAGCCATAGCTAGAAAAACCTTAAATTCATGAGAGCCGGGGAACAAGGTGAGCGCACGATTAAACGTGTCAACGGATTTTTGATAGTCACCGATGCAGCGATAGGTACTTCCCATGCCGAGTAGCGCGCCCTTCAGAGCATCACCACTTAATCCTGCTTGTATTGCCTTTTCATAAAATGGAATGGCTTCACGCTCCAGTCCGAGAAGGTCGTGGATCCATGCGCACTGATAGTTCACTTGTGGGTCGTGTGGGAATTCGGCGTGTAATTCGAGAAGAAGCTGGTGAGCCTCTTCGTGTTTTTCTGCCTCACGTAAATGTATAGCGGAGGTAAGTCTTTCCTGGAGATCACCCATAAAACCGGTTTTACAAAGCGCTTTGGTTAGTTAATGCTTATACCCGTTTTTCTTCGGGCAAAAGTGACCCTCGGGTTCTTCCGGCTGGCCGCACTGCGGGCAGATCGGGCGCCCGCGCGAGACGACTTCCACGCCCCAGCGCGCCAGCATCCGCACCTGCGTGCGCGATGCCCAGAAGCGGACAACCGCCGCCGTCTCCTGGTCATCCTCTTCGGTCAGAAGCTCCTTGACGAAGAGCACCACCAGATCGCGTTCCTTGTCATATCCCAGGCCGATCTCGCCGACGCGGAAGAGCGGGTCGACGGGGGGATTGATGCGCATCACATCTTCCACGTAATCGCCGGAGGCTTCGGACAGGTCCGGGTTCTGCTCGTCCACCTGGGCGAGGAACTGCTCGACGCCGATGGCCAGAGAGTGCAATTGTGCCTTCTCAATGATCACTGTAATCGTGCGCTGATCTTGGAAGGCCTGGATATAAAAAACACGCTGACCTGGCTTACCAATTGCGTCAGCGGTGATATGGTCACAGGGGTCGACATCGATTTCAAAACGAGGCATAGGTACCTTTGTTGAGGCGAGTATACCAGTAAAGTATAATGCAATTGTCTTTGTTTAAACACTAAGGACACAAAGTACACAAAGGAAAAACCCTTGGTGACCCTGCGTGTACTTTGCGTTTAAGACGCCAAAGGAGAGAGTTATGTACGATAAAAAGAAATTGGATGAGTTAAGAGAGTCATTCGAAAAGTGGGAGGATACCTCTTTAAAGAAGGCCTTATCTTCTCTGCCCGAACGCGCCGACGAATTTATCACCACCTCCTCAGAGCCGATCGACCGCCTCTACACCCCGCTCGATGTGGCAGACATGGATTACACCTCCGACCTCGGCCTTCCGGGTGAGTATCCCTTCACGCGCGGCGTCCACCCAACGCTGCATCGCTCCAAGCTCTGGACAATGCGCATGTTTGCCGGCTTCGGCACTGCTGAGGAGACCAACGCGCGTTTCAAGTATTTACTGGATCAGGGGCAGACAGGTCTATCTATTGCCTTCGATCTCGCCACTCTGATGGGTTACGACACCGACCAGCCCGAAGCCTTAGGTGAATTTGGAAAGTGCGGTGTGGCGGTTTCTTCCCTGAAAGATATGGAAATCCTGCTCGACGGCATTCCGCTCGACAAGGTCTCTACGAGTATGACAATCAACTCGCCTGCGGCGATCATCTGGGCGATGTATATCGCCGCTGCAGAGAACAAGGGCGTGCGGCCCGACCAGCTGCGCGGCACCATCCAGAATGACATTCTCAAGGAGTTCATCGCCCAGAAGGAATATATCTTCCCGCCGGAACCCTCGATGCGACTGGTTGTAGACACCATGGAATTCGGCGCGCAGAACGTGCCGCAATGGAACACGATCTCGATCAGCGGATATCACATCCGTGAGGCAGGCTCCACGGCCGCGCAGGAACTGGCGTTCACGCTGGGCGATGGACTGGAGTACGTGCGCTGGGGCATCGCCCGCGGCATGGACGTAGATGACTTTGCGCCACGGCTTTCCTTCTTCTTCAATGCGCACAATGACTTTTTCGAGGAGATCGCTAAATACCGCGCTGCGCGGCGCATCTGGGCGCGTGAGATGCGCGAAACGTTCAAGGCCAAGAATCCGCGTTCATGGCTGCTCCGCTTTCACACACAGACGGCCGGCGTTTCGCTGACAGCACAGCAGCCGGAAAACAACGTCGTGCGTGTAGCAATTCAGGCTCTGGCGGCAGTCCTGGGTGGTACGCAGTCTCTGCATACCAACTCACTGGACGAAGCTCTCGCCCTCCCCTCCGAGCACGCTGTGACTATTGCCCTGCGCACGCAGCAGATCATTGCGGAAGAGTCTGGCGTGGTAAACACGGTGGATCCGCTTGGCGGCAGTTTCTTCGTTGAGGCAATGACGGATCGTATCGAGCAGCAGGCGTATGACTACTTCCGTCGCGTGGAAGATCTCGGTGGAGTCATCTCTGCTATCGAAAAGGGATTCTTCCAGAGCGAGATCGCTGATGCGGCCTATCGCTACCAGCGCGAGATCGATCAAGGCATCCGCAAGATCGTGGGTGTGAACGCCTACGCCGAGAAGAAGCCGCTGACCATTCCCATTCTCGAAATGGATCCACAAGGCCATGATCGCCAGGTGGCGCGCCTGGCTGAACTTCGCCAGACACGCGATAACGGGCGTGTCGGGCAGGCGCTTGACCGCCTCCGCATTGCAATGGAGGGCACAGAGAACACGATGCCGCATATTATGGAAGCTGTCCATTCGTATGCAACACTTGGCGAGATCATTCAAGTGATGAAGGAAGTGTTCGGGGTGTATGAAGAGCCGACGATGATCTGAGGGTGTCAGGCCTAAAGTTCCAGGGTTCAAGTGAACAAGGGTGTTGCAGTGTACGCAGCACCTTTGTTTTTTGTAAGAAGTGATTTGCCGCGAGATTTTTCCTGACGGAAAATACTCCACTCACGCTTGGAAAGTTGTAAAATAGGGCTGTTTAAACAACATTCTCAGCGATAAAGCTGCTTGGAGGCAGAAATGAATGGAAAAAAAGGTGTCATTGGCATTCTTACCGGCGGAGGTGACGTCCCCGGGCTCAACCCTGCGATTCGAGCGGTCACCATCCGCGCTTTGCGTGAAGGCTATCAGGTGATTGGCATCCGTCGCGGCTGGGCTGGATTGATCGACGTGATCCGGGACAAGGATGCAGATAACAGCAATAACTATCAGCTATTGACCGAAGAACTGGTCCATCGGGCGGGGCGCACCGGAGGTACGTTCCTGCATACGTCGCGCACGAACCCTGCAAAGGTCAAGCGTGACCGTCTTCCGCCTGCGCTGCAGGAGAAATATACAGCCGACATCAACGACCTGACTCCGGAGGTGTTGCAAAACATCGATTTCCTGGGAATCAATTATTTAATCCCCATCGGCGGCGATGACACGCTGAGCTACGGCGTACGTATGTACCAGGAGGGCGTGAAAACTGTTGCCATCCCCAAAACCATGGATAACGATGTGCCGGGCACAGACTACTGCATCGGCTTCAGCACCTGCGTTACCCGCACGATCGAGCTGGCGAACAGCCTGCGCACGGTGGGCGGCTCGCATGAAAGGATTGTGGTGCTGGAGGTCTTCGGACGGTATGCCGGTTTTACCGCTATGCTTCCGACCATGGCGGGCGCAGCACACCGCTGTGTGATCCCTGAATATAAATTCGATATTGAAAAGCTGACGGAACTGTTGATGCATGACCGTGCCCTTAACCCAAGCCGTTATTCCGTCGTTCTGGTTTCTGAAGGAGCCATGTTCGAAGGCGGCGAAATGGTCTTCGAAGACCGAAGCACAGATGCATACGGTCATATGAAACTAGGCGGCATAGGCGATCTTGTTTCCGGGCGGATCAAGGAACTGACCGCCAAATACAACAACGGCCGCACGGTGGATACCGTGAACCAGAAACTGGGTTATCTTGTCCGCTGCGGTGACCCGGATGCGATCGACTCCATCGCCCCGATGGCGTATGGCAATCTCGCGCTCGACCTTCTTCTCAAGAGAATGCATGGACGCCTTGTGGTGCTCAAGAACGGTCGC
>DATHTL010000229.1:0-5932 GCA_035463255.1 Anaerolineales bacterium
AGGTCGACGTGCGACTCTATCAGAACGACAGTTGCATCGTATTAGAGATTCATGATAACGGAAGGGGATTCGATCCAAGCCGCGAAAACCCTGGTCATCTTGGTCTGCAATCCATGCGGGAACGCGTTGCTCAGATCGACGGTGACTTTGCTATTGTCAGTCAACCTGGAATGGGTACAACAATCTCCGTGTCGCTGCCGTTGTAAGCGATTTCAAATAAGGGGAAATAGTTCTGCCTGTTTGTGTAGGCAGAAAAGAGCAGAAAAATCTCCGCCAAAGGTCTGATGACAAATTACGCGTATTACATACAATCATCTAAAGATTCTGCATGCCAATTATGCATTTTCTAGCTTCAGGTCTGGTTGAGAAGCAACTGTGGACGTAAATTAAGAAATCGCACCTTGAAATTTGGGGAAAATGCTAAGGGATTCGAGTCGGGTGGTGTTGTCCTTAACATAGCTATCTCCACCTAAATCCCCAAATATGGGGAAGACAGCTCCCCATGGTGATTTGTATATTGAATTCAGTCGAATTCAGACATGCAGATCTGCCGGGTACCAATCTACAATTCTTATTTGTATGGTTCAAAAAAGGAGAGAAACTAATGAACATCAGTAAAGAAGTCGAACTTGCGAACACGGATCGTCAGGCTGCCCCAACGGTGGACTCGTCGAGGAAAATCGCCATCGCATCGGGCGTGCTTTACCTCCTCACTTTTGTCTCGATCCCAACCCTCGCTCTCTACGCTCCGGTGCGCGCTCCGAACTACATCGTCGGTTCCGGTCCGGATATGCCCACACTCATCGGCGCCGTCCTGGAGATCATCGTGGCACTCGCATGCATTGGCACCGCCGTCGCGCTATACCCGGTGGTCAAGAGGCAGAACGAAGGGGTCGCACTGGGTTTCGTTGGTGCGCGAGTCCTGGAAGCCGCCGCTATCTTCGCGGGCGTCGCGTGTCTCCTGTCGGTCGTGACCCTGCGGCAGGCCGGAGTCGGAGCAGATGGTCTGGTCACCGGTCAGGCGCTGGTGGCCCTGTATGACCGGTTGTTCCTGGTCGGACAGGGTCTCATGCCCGCCATGAACGCCCTCTTGCTGGGCTCCCTGTTGTATCGGTCGCGCTTGGTGCCGCGAGTTCTGCCCATGCTGGGACTCATCGGAGCGCCCCTGCTCCTCGCCAGCGACGCCGCCATCTTGTTCGGCCTCTTGGGACGGGTATCCCCGCTGGCTGGGATCTCCGCACTCCCGATCGCGCTGTGGGAGTTCTCGCTGGGCATCTGGCTCGTTGTCAAGGGCTTCAACCCATCTGTAATCACTTCACAGGCGACAAAAGCAACAACAAGCGAGCTCGTGAGTACGGTTTGAATTTGAGCGATCATTATTCTATAACTGGTTAATGGCTGCCAGCGCCGCGGTCCTTGCCACCAAGCTCTACATTCCTCCACCTCCACCTAAGGCGGTGGTTCGTACTCGTTTGAGGGATCGCATGGAAAGGGCGCTCTCCGCGGGCAGCAAACTGACCCTCATATCTGCCCCTGCCGGTTTCGGCAAAACGACGCTGGTCACAGAATGGATAGCCAGCGGAGGGCGACCTGCCGCCTGGCTATCTTTGGATGAACGTGATAACAACGTTGCACGCTTCTTGATTTACATCATCAGTGCTCTGCAGGAGATCTCACCGAATCTGGGGGAAGGATTATTGGATGTAATTCGAGCATCGCAGCCACTCCCTATGGAATCGATCTTGACAGAACTGCTCAATCAAATCGCTGCCATTCCGGATGATTTCATCCTCGTTCTCGATGACTATCACTTGACGGATGCCAGGACTATAGATGAAACTCTCACTTTTATAGTGGAACATTTACCGGCCCAGATGCACCTGGTCATCACGACCCGTGAGGACCCGGCTCTACCGATCCCTCGTTTACGTGCCCGAAATCGATTAATGGAGTTACGCGCTGCAGATCTGCGTTTTACTCCTTCAGAAGCCGCTGAATTTCTCAACCAGGTGATGGACCTTGGGCTATCGGCAGACGATGTCGCGGCACTGGAGTCCCGTACGGAAGGCTGGATTGCTGGACTGCAACTCGCTGCGCTTTCCATGAAGGGGAACAAGGATGTCACAGGATTTATCCAGGCATTTGCAGGAGACCACCGATATATTGTGGACTATCTGGTGGAAGAGGTACTGCGGCGTCAGTCTGAAGATATACGATCGTTCCTCTTACAGACATCCATTCTTGAACGCCTGAATGGTTCGCTGTGTGATGCTGTTATTGAGAACCATCCCGAAGGGACCTCCCAACCGAGAAGTAAGGCAAGATTGGAAAGCCTGCAACGGGGCAATCTGTTTCTTATTCCTTTGGATGACAAACGAGAGTGGTATCGCTATCATCATCTGTTTGCTGATGTCCTTCGTATGCATCTTATGACGGAGCAACCCGATCGCATAGACAGTTTGCATCGTCGTGCGAGTGAGTGGTTTGAAAAAAACGGCTCAGCAAACGATGCGGTTCGTCATGCGCTAGCTGCCAGGGATTTCAGCCGGACGGCAGGGCTGGCTGAAACAACCTGGCAGAAAATGCATGATAGTTTTCAGTCAGCTACCTGGCTGGGGTGGGTGAAGGAACTGCCGGAAGAGTTGATCCGTACCCGTCCGGTACTTTGCACCCAGATTGCCTGGGCGTTGATGGATGCCCATGAAGTGGATGCCAGCGAATCCCGTCTGCGCGATGCGGAGCGGCGCCTGGAGGGTTCGTCCGATGAAATGGTCATTGTTGAGAAGGAGCAATTTCGTTCCCTGCGAGCTCGAATTGCGTTTGCCCGCGCGTACAATGCTCAGACTAGGCGTGACATTGTATCTGCGATAAAGTACGCTGAACTGGTGCTTGAGCTCATCCCAGAAGAAAACCAGTCATTGCGTTCGCAGGCTAGTGCCATTCTGGGGGCCACCTACTTGATCAATGGGGATTTGGATGCTGCTTGCCGGTCAATGGATGAATGGATCGCTAATTCGCTGAAGGTTGGCAATTACTTTTCGGCCTTTGCCTACGCAATGGTGGAAAAGGCGGATATCCTGGCGGCACAGGGACACCTCCGCGAAGCATTAAGGACTTATCAGCAGGCTTTGCAACTTGCTTCAAAACATGACAGCCGGGTTCTGCGTGTTATGGCGCATCCTTATTTGGGGATGTCGGTGTTGTATCACGAGATGGGAGATGACAAAGCTGCTGAGCAGCATTTTCAAAAGAGCCATGAGTTGGCGAGTCTGCACAGAAGCGTCGACTGGGCTTACCGTGAATGCATTGCCCAGGCTCGATTGAATGAGTCCGCAGGAGACCTGGATGCTGCGATCGACCTATTGGAGGAAGGCAAAAGTTTTTATATTAAGACTCTCATGCCCCATACGCGCCCTCTGGATGCAATAAAGGCGAGGATCTATCTCAAGCAAGGACAATTATCGAAAGCAGAAGAGTGGGTAAATAAACAAGGGCTTTCGGTGGACGATGAGCTTATCTATTTTCGTGAGTTCGAACATATTGTCCTGGCACGTGTGTTGCTTGCCCAGTATCAGAACAATCGGGATGAGCACGTTATTCTTCAGTCCTTGAACTTACTGGAACGGCTCTTGAAGGCTGCAGAAGACAAAAAGAGATTGGGCAGCATGCTCCAAATCCTCGTGACGCAAGCACTCGCTTATCAAGCGAAGGGAGATACATCCAGTGCTCAGGCATCCCTGGAACGCGCCTTAACTCTTGCACAACCCGAAGGCTACTTCCGCATCTTTGTAGATGAGGGAGAACCTGTGCGATTGTTGCTTCTTGATCTTCGAAGATTCATTGAAAAAAAATCTCGTGGCAACAACCATGAATTATTGGGGTATGTAGATAAGCTTGTCTCTGCTTTTACACAACCTAAAGCTGTGCAGCAATCAAAACTGATCGAACCGCTCAGCCAGCGTGAACTCGAAATACTCCGCCTGCTTCGAACCGAGCTTTCCGTGCCAGAGATCGCTCGTGAACTCGTAGTCGCCGTCAGCACTGTCCGTTCTCATACCAAGAGTATCTACAGCAAGCTTGGCGTCAACAATCGTCGTACAGCCGTCAACCGCGCAGCCGAGCTGAATTTGATCTAGCCACGGAATCAGATCCCCGGCGCGGTACCCCTTCGAACAACGATCCACCTGGTCATCCAAGCCCGGGTTATCATAGTTTTGAACTCTGATGCGCTCATCCTCGTGAATCTTAAAGGTTTACTCTGATGAAGGCATAGAGAATGTTTAATTCGGTTATTTTGGGCAAATAGGTAATACTACAAATCAGGAGGAAAAAATTAACCGTAACATTCCATTAATCGCAGTTGCCTTGTTCCTTTGGGGATTTGGTGAGCGTATCTTCCTGAATTTCATGACGATTTATCTCGATAAGCAGTTCTCCCTGGGCAAGTCTGAGATTGGGATTGTGTTCGGCGCTTATGGACTGGCCATGGCGATCACCCACCTTCCCGCCGGGCGGCTGGCAGATCGAATTGGCCGCAGACCACTTTTGATCAGTGCCCGGTTGATCGGATCGATTACCACCCTGGTCATGGGCTTTGCTCTGTCTCTGCCCCTTTATTTGATCGGTTTGTTTGGCTACGCATTGACTGCCTTTGTATCGGCTCCGCTCAGTAGCTATGTGACCGCGGTGCGCGGCAAGTTGTCGGTAGGCACCGTGCTCACATTGGCGAACGCACCTTTGTTTCTGGGGATGGCGCTCGGTCCTCTGGTGGGCGGCTGGATCGGCGACATATACGGGATGCGGATGACCTATTTTGCTGCTGCGGTGCTATTTGTTCTTTCAACTATTCTCATGTTCTTTCTGGAAACGCAGCCTGTTGACCGTCATGATCCCAAAGCTCCTCCACAGAAATTGATCGGTAACAAACACCTGATCATATTGACGCTCGTAACAGCGTTCGCGCTTTTCTCCATGTATCTTGCACAGCCACTTACGCCAAACTTCTTGACAGACATACGCGGCCTATCGTTAAGCGAGGTTGGACTTCTCTTTACAGTAGGTGCTGCAGGAAATTCGCTGATGGCCATCCTGTTTAGCCGGGTGGAGCCGCGCCGCGGCTTTATCTTCGCCCAGGTATTGGTAATTCTGTTCGCACTCATCATTTGGAATACTACAGTTCTGTCTTTTTTTGCCCTGGGATATTTCCTGCTCGGTGGATACCGTGTCAGCCGACCGATGGCCATGGCGCAGGCGCGCGACCTGGTCCACGATACGCAAATGGGGGTGACGTATGGCATCATGGAGACCGTGGGGGCAGCCATTATCATCCTTGCACCACCGGTCGCAGGTACTCTTTATGAACGCGATCCAATGATCGTCTATCCCGTGGCGATTGGTGTCATGGCGATCTCCACCGTGGTTAGTTATGTGTTTTTACCTCGAAGGGCAAGGCGTGCTGATCCAAGTGTCTTGCAGGATTCGCTGTCTGTCACCACACCAGAATAGTTGGATAAAGCTCGTCCGTTCCATACCAGCAGCATCTACAGCAAGTTCGGCTTCAACAATCGCGGCATGGCTGTCCACCGGGCAACTGAGCTGAATTTGATTTAATGGCGCAAGCACATCATCGATCTGGCTTCCACCCACCATATCCCCACCCACATCCCCAAATGTGGGGAAGACATCTCCCCACATTCATTTGTATATTGTCTTCAACCGAATCCAAACAGGCAGCAATGCCGGGTGTCAATCTCTGACACTTATCCTAACGGTTCAAAAAGGAGACAAATACATGAATACCAGGTCCGAGGTTTCGATTTTCAGGCTCTATTTACTGAGAGCCATGTATGCGTTCATGGCTATTGGGCTGGCAATCTATAAATTGCCCGCGATTTTCAACCCTCCTGCAAACTTGTCGACCATGGGCAGCGTT
>DATHTL010000230.1:0-13256 GCA_035463255.1 Anaerolineales bacterium
CCTGCCTGATTGGCCATGAATTGCTTAGCAATTCAAAAATCACGGGCGGTGCCAGAGGAGCTCACTGAGTTCTCTGGGTTTTTCGAGTCTCTGTGGCTAAGGACGGAATAAGGTCACCAGGCGCGCCCAGAGTGGGGGACCAAGGATGAGAAAGCCGATCAGTGCGGCGGCAAGTGCTGCCACAAGGACGGCACCCGCGCCCACATCCTTACCCACTTTGGCCAGCGGGTGATGGAGGGGACTGGCCAGATCGACCACCGCCTCGATTGCCGTGTTAATAAACTCTGCGGTGAATACCATGGCAACCGCCAGGATGATGACAGCCCAATCCCGGGGAGGCAGCCCCAGCCAGAGTCCAACGACAAAAACAAGCGTTGCAACGACAGAGTGAATCCAGGCATTGTGCTGCGTTTTGAGCACATGCCACCAGCCGCGAAAAGCATGTCCGAAGGCGGTAATGCGTGAAGTGATGAACGATTTAACTGACATGGTTCTTCTCATTGTAAAACCTTGCGAAGGTTGCGGGAAAGGATCTTTGTCGTTTCTGATAAACCTTCACAAGGTTTTTACTCTTCACGGATCTGGATTTGACCTAGTCCAATTCTCTCTAGGATCTCGGCCTGGGCTTTCCACATGCGGGCTTTTTCTTCCATATCAGCATGGTCGTGCCCCAGCAGATGCAGCACGCCGTGGACGACCAGAAGCTGCACCTCTGCCTCGAGCGAATGGCCCGCCGCCTCCGCCTGGGATTCGGCGCGAGGCATCGAGATCAGGATATCGCCGATATAACGCGCGCCCGTTTCCGGATCCGTTTCCGAAGCGGGGAACGAGAGCACGTCCGTCGGCGCGTCGATGCCCAGATAATTGAGGTTCAGCTCATGCAGACGCGCGTCGTTCGTCAAAATAATGGAGAGCTCTGCATCCAGTGATTCAGACTGGTGTTCCAGCGCAGCCTTAGCCGCATTTTTGAGCAGATTTTCAGGAAAAGGGGTTTCAGATTCGATGTGAATCATTTTTTAGCTGGCACCGTGCTCACATCCTGTGTGGCAGGCGACTCCTTGGGATATGAAATGCGCGGGTGGTGTGTGCCGCGCAGAATGTTGACAAAGACATCTGTGATAAGACTGAGGTCACGCAGGGTCAGTTGGGTATCGTCCAGCTGTCCCTGTTTTTGAGCATTGTCGATGGTGGAACGAACGATGTTGCGGATGCCTTCTTCCCCCTCGGGGCGTTCGGCGCGGGCGCGAGCTTCAGAGCCATCTGCCAGCATGAGTAGCGCCGTCTCGCGCGAGCGCGGGCGAGGCCCCGGGTAGCGGAACTTCTCGATATCCACTTTAGAAGCGTCGCCACCTGCAGCCTCCACGGCCTGGTTATACTGGTAGCGCGCTACCATCGTCCCGTGATGCTCGAGGATGAAGTCATCGATGCGGCGCGGCAGGCGGTGTTTGTGTGCCAGCACGATACCCTCATTCACATGGGAAATGATCGTGGCGGCCACTTCTTCGGGGGCAAGGTCTTCATGCGTGTCCAGCTGGCCCTGCTGCTGATTCTCGACATAAAACAAAGGATGGACCGCCTTGCCAATATCGTGAAAGAGCGCACCCACACGCGTCAGCAGCGCATCAGCTCCGATCGCTTCGGCGCCCTGCTCCGCCAGATTCGCCACCTGCAAGCTGTGCTGGTAGGTTCCCGGCGCATTGCGTAAAAAGAATTGCAGCAGCGGGAAATCGGGCCGCGAGATCTCGATCAACTGCAGAGCCGTTGTCAGGCCGAGCGCCTGGGCCAGGAAGTATTGAAGCAACAATGCGATACTCGAGGCAGCCAGTCCGCTAAAGATGGCTGCCCCCGAAAGCTGCAGGAGCGCGACTGCATCCATTTGCACAAAGGGGAACCGGAACGCGATCAGCATTCCAATGCCGGCAGCCGCGGTCGCCATCCCCGCTCGAAAGAACGTCCAGACCCGGCGTGCATTACCCAACACCAGCACGCCGGTGATGGATGACAAAAGATAATAAGGTGTAAGGTCCAGGGCGTTGGGCAGGTTATAGGGCACAAGGATGGCCAGCGCAATAGAAAACACGATGCCGGTCTCCACACCGAACAGGGTGGCGATCAACAGTCCCAGGGCAGCCAGCGGGAAAGCATAAGGCAGCACCGTACGGTTCGGTATGATCAGTCGCGCACTAACGACCATGACAATAAAGATCAAGGCAACGAGAAGCAGACTGCGAGCATCGAACAGGAACTGCAAGCGCCGACGCGAAAAATACAAGTGCACAAATGCCGCCGACATGACCACCAGCGCGCCAGCCCCCACATAATCCTGCCAGGGACTGTTCTCTTCGATCAAGCCGAACTCATGCAAAGCTTCGTACTCGGCGGGAGAAATGATTTGGCCGCGCAGCACGATGATCTCACCGGCTTTGTATTCCTGGATGACTGGCTCGACACTCTCGCGCGCGGCCTGGCGGGCTGCTTCCGTCAGTTCCTCGCTATAGAAGCTGTTCGGCGTGACGAAGGCAGTGACCAGCTCCGCCACGAGCATGGCCTGCTCTTCGTTCAAGGCGAGGCTCACCAAGGAAGGCACAGTCCGCCGGGCGGTGTCCAGCTCATGTTCACGGATTGTCGGGCGCATAACCTGCTCCAGCACACTAAGCGCTTCCTGCTGGATCGCCTCCCAGCGCGCCTCGGGCAGAGCGAGAATACTTTCGATGGTCTGGGGCTTGAGGCTTACATCCTGCAGGACAGTCACATCTGTAACTTTCTGCTCGGGCGTGGCGTTCTCATCTTCGCGCACCAGCGTGATGTACTGTAGGGCCGCGCGCAGCCGTTCGATCTGGCCGCGGGCGGTCGATGAGTTGGGCGGCGCATAGACCGGCGCGACGCTGTTCTCGGCCACGCGGCGCGCATCTGCAGTGCGCACTTCACTGATATATTCGTGTGTACGAGGGGCTTGAAAATCGCTGGGAGAAACATCGCCCGGCTGGAGCGGCAGCGCCCCGGGCAGCAGTAACTGCGGCAGCACCAACGCCCCATAGGATATGACGCTCACCACGAGGAGCAGGATAAATTGGAACATGCGGATGCGCGCCGACACTGGGCGACCACGCGCAAGTAAAGTCCCCATTTCAGTACCAGAAATCTAGCCACCGAGACATGAAGACACGGAGAAATCCCTTTAAAGAATCTCTATGACCCCATGACCCTCTGGCGAAAAAATTGAAATCCATGCTTACTTTTGCAGAAGCTCCCGCACGGTCGCGCTGACGATGTCATTGGGCGCGCGACCTGCCACCCTGGGCATGACGGTCTTCATGACCTTTCCCATATCGGCAGAAGAGGCCGCACCCGTTTCGGCAATAGCCGTCTGGACCATAGCGCGCAGCTCTTCGGCAGGCATGGCCTTTGGCAGGAAGGCCCGCAGCACATTGATCTCGGACTCACGGGCTTCGATCAGATCGGCGCGGTTCGCCTTCTTTGCCTCTTCCAGCGACTCCCGGAGGTTTTTCATCTCCTTCTGGATCACATTCATCACTGCCGGATCATCGAGCTCGGTCCGCTTGTCGATCTCTGCCTGCTTGACTGCCGCGAGCACCATACGCACGGTGCGCTTGCGCACCTCATCCCCGCTCTTCATGGCGTCTTTCATGGATTCATTCAATTGGTTCTTGATGGTCATGCGGCGGATTATACTAGAGATAAAGAGAGGGGATGCCATTATCTTGCGCGCCACAGGGAGCCAGTTGTTGGGCGAATTTGCCATTATTCTGTGCCATCGTAATCATTTCATCCAGGTGGCTCCAAGTTCCATGCAACGCATGGCATCTGATATTCTCTGAAGCCTCTCTTTGCCCAGTATGGATTGTAGCTCCATACCTGTTTTAGAATTGCTTCACGAACTATCCCCCTTTCATCAATAACACTATTCAACCACTTTATTGCTATTTCATCTTTTTCACGAGCTTTCCAATTTGGATTAAGCAGTCGAGGATATGCTTTAATCGCATATTCCAATTCAACCCCCGAAATATATACCTTCGTATCGTAAAAATTCTGTGGCGTATCAGATAACCACCGCTTAGGAAAAAATACTGTGCCTTCATTCCCGGCATGCCGCCAAAGAGCAGTTTCTCCATCGAATTCAAGCTGGTTGAATCCTGCATGTACCTCCCCACAGTCAATCCTGAGAAAGTTCACCTCTTCGATAAACGAGACTTCATATCCCCTTTCTTTGTAGCTTGTTGCTATTTCTTCCCTAAAATTCCAGAGATTCAAGATAAAGCCATCTACATCATGGTGTTCGCGCAGGAATCTGCCCGTAAGGATGTCTTGCACCAATCCGCCCCAAATATAAGCACGGGTTGTACAAGAATTAGAAACTTCATAAATGTCATGCAAAAGCGTTACTTGATTGATGTTGCGTTCTGATAATAGCATTGCTTACGCTGTATTACACTCCCGGCTACAAGCTTCGTTGGCTGGCCTTAAGGCTTGATATCTCATGGCTTGTCAGAATCGCTTTTGGGGAAAGCCCAACTACGGACATACTCGCTATTCTTAACCCATTCGGCGTGTGTTTCTTGAACTCCTTCAGTATTTTCGGCGCCGTAGGTTAGGCTATCCAGGAAAGTGATTACATCCGATAATTTCCCTTCTATCAAATTGATAGCCACAGGTCTGGTGAAACCGTACTTCTGATTCCAATGAAAGCCGTGAATAAGTGTATTGATAATCAATACCTTCTCCTGTAATTTCGTTGCGGACGGAAATCGCTTTACGAATTCTCTAAATAGTTCGAGTACGGGTTCAGCCCCATACAATTGTTTATGTTGGAAAGTGGCAAAATATTCTTTCCATACCATTTCCCACCCGCATTGGTTGCAACACAGCATTTCATCCCTATTCCCTGTGTGAAGGATGATCGTTGAGCACACGGGACAGTGAACTCGCCCTTGTGCCGCATGATTGGCAATCAAGAAACTTTCGCAGCGTGCTAACAAAGCATATCCAACATCGTCAATTAGCTCCTCATCGTAAATGCCATTTGCGTCATTCAAATAGAGTTGACGAATTTTGTGTTGAGGCACTCGTGGAGCCCAGGAGGGGAGAATGTTAGGAGTTTTCACTTTAGAAACCTTGCTACATGCCTTTCAGAGGACACGATCTACCTCTTACACTGCAATCTTCTTCATAAGCACCTGTAGACGTTTATGCGCCGAAGGATAAAAAGAACACTCTCTGCCGCGTTTGATGTGTTGTCCGTCCTATTTTTCTAAATTGCTTTGGGCTGCTTCTTTATCCCCGCCAAAAGAAGACAGGCTGCTTGAACCAATAACGCCAGTTTGATTGCCTATGATGACGGGGCTGGCGAACAGGGCAATTGGCCTTAACGCGTACTCCTATTCACAAATGTTTCCAGGTCTCGTAGAAGATCCAGATCTTCGGTGTTCGACAGCAGCGTGCGAATCGTATCGAACTCTGAATGCACACCTTCATTTTGTTTCTCCAGCAATGCCAGTGCCTCTGGACGAGTGAGATACCCTTCTCGTATCTGGGCGCTTAAATAATCGTTGAGAGCAGTAAAATTCAGCAAGGTGCGGTAAAGGCAATTTTGCACAAGTTTGACCTGGCAGTCAAATTGCCAAGAGGTCTTCGGATCCGGGCAGGACCAGCCCACTTGTTCGACTACTACCTGTTGTATGTGCCTGGGGTCGTATTCGATGAAGTCGAAGAACGCAATTGGACGTATTCCCGGATGCAGGAATCTCAAAATGCTTCCCCAATCGCGAATGCGTGAGTAGCTATGACAATAATCCATCACCTGGGTCACTACACTACCATACAGCAAGTATCTTGGATTTTGCAACAAGTTTTTCACAAGTCCCATCGCCACAGAGCCGCTCGGAGCGAGAAACAAGGATTTGAATGGTGTGTCCTCAACGCGGCTCCAACCCATAACAAAGAAATCTACATTCCGCTCGCGAGCGACCTTGCAGGCACTGCCAACAATTCCAATCCGGCAGCCCGTGCAAACGAGGGGCACCATGGCAGGTGTAGGTTTTGATAAAAAGCTTTTTAAGTTTCCCACCATTAGCTTTCTCTGGTTAAATCCATGGATGGTCACCAGCTCAACTCCCAGTTTCTCAGTAACTCGCTGTAAGTTATCCTTAGCTTGTGGGTGAGTAAAACCATTATCGTAGTTGACCGCAATTGTTTTCAGCCCAAACACTTGACTAAGGTAGTAAAGCACGTAGGTACTGTCCTTGCCTCCGCTGACAGGAACAACACAAGTATACGGGCTGCTTTGCTGGGAGAGGGTTTTCAATTCTCTCTCAAACGCTTCCGCGCCGCGATGTACCTCCTTCTTGTAGGATCTACAGAAGTTACAGACGCCGTCGATATCGAAATTTATGCCTGGGTAATTTTCAGGTAGTACGCAACGCGAGCACAGCATGGTCCCCTCCTAAAAACTTTACAAAGATGAGATATCGCAAAAGATTACTTATCGATGTGCGACTGGTACAAGGCCGACGAAAACTGCCCTTTATCATCCTATTTGGTTGCTATCTGGCAAAAGATTGAGAACAACATACGGTCTTTTTAAAATCATATAACAATCCGTCCTCAATTTCATGTGTCATTCATCACATCTGAGTGTATGTTCGTAGATATTCTTCCGCTCTGTGGTAGTTATCACTCCCCGGCTCACATAACGTGGCTCCTGCATGTATTGACATGGAGCCCTAGTTACAACACGCAGCCCCGATAAGCACTCATGGCATATGCCCACAATTCTTCTCGCAACGACTTATGACTCCGTCGGAAAGCATCGACGGTCTCTGTCACGCGCTCAGGATAATATTGCTGCCAGTGACCCAGTCCATGCAGGGCACTCTCCTGGCAGGCTACGGAGTCAAGCTGCAAAGTAAACTCCATCACTCGAAGGAGTTCATGATCCAAATCTGATCGGTCCGGATCATTGGGTTGAGGTCCGATGGGAAGGATGTCCCACCACATATAACAGACTAGGTTAAGGGGACTTGCTCCGGGCTCATCCAGGTGGCTGAGATGAGGACTACAACGTTCTGCAAAGCACTCTTCGAACAGGTCGTGAAACGAGCGGATACACCGCTGACGGTCCGCCCAGGGGACGCTGGTATCGAGCAGCGCAAACATGTGGTTGGAGCAGGCGTTGTCCGCCAGGAACCACAAGCCCTGGTTGAGCTGGGAATCACTATATGGTTGTAGTATGAAACCCGCGTTTTCGAAAAGCCGGGTCATGAATTGGATGGTATCGGCGGCGGGGCCATCCCACCAATCTGCCTCCGAGTCCCAATACCACTCCTGCCCCGTCTCACGGACCGGGTGGTCAAAGACGTGGGTGAGCCACTGTTCGAAGGTCAGGTGTGTGATCCGCTTCTCCTTGTTAGAAATATCTCAAAATATTGGAACCCCTTGCAGCAATCGCTCTTTTACAGGATCAAAGGCCGGTGTTCCCAAAAACCCGGGAAAGCCAGCACCCTCCAAAATGGTTGTTCGCAAGTAGGAAAGGAAATCAGGAGGGTCTGCGAACGCTGACACCGGCCGCCTGACACCTGGCCACTCGAAGTTCTCCCAGGTCGGCTTCCATGATGCTCCAGGATACACACCGTAAGACTCACCGCCGCTGATGTTATCTTTGTGATAACCATCCGGCGAGAGACTCAACAGAAATCGGCCGTCTTCATCGTCGGAGCAACATTCTTGCCAATCGAGGAAATCGTCGCAAATAAAGGAAGCCCACCCTTCGTTGCAAGGATCTACATATAAACCCTCGCAAAAGCCTTCTCGACCTCTGATTTTGTGTTTCTCCCAAAAATCCACATGCCGATACTTTTTCAGATCGACAAAGGAAACGCCGCCGATCTTCTCCCAGAACACTGCGATGATTTTCGGCGCAGGCAAGCCAATCGTTTTCTCAATCGCTGCAATATTTCGTTGAAGTGCAGCAGGAGAAATGGGCTCTGTGTTTGCCCAGTGATAACCAATCTCATGCAGGTTATTGCTCAGCACAGCAATGGCGTCGGCACATCTTGTCAGTGACTCCAATGCAAACTTACTGGCCGCAATATCGTCACTGGATACTGCCTGCCATGCCCTTTGTGCGGCGAGAACTCTGTCTAGCTCCATCGCAAAATTCTTGATGCTTTCTACTTCTTTGAGCCTGTCAGCGCGGTCGTGATGCCCAGACCAACATAGACCAGCCCCGCGAAATAGCGCTGTCCCTTTTGGAAGTGGCGGCTGCCGCGCAATCTGTCCGCGAGGGAGCTGGCCAGCAGTGCATACAGGCTATCGGTGATGATCGCCAGCCCCACGAAGAGCACGCCCAGCACTAACGTCTGCGCGGTGACGTTTCCTTTGTCGGGGTTCACGAACTGAGGAAGAAAGGCGAAGAAAAAGAGCGCTGTCTTCGGGTTGAGCAGGTTGATGGCGAATCCCTGCCAGTAGATGCGCGAAAGACTCTCCGGTTTGATCTCCCCGCTCTCTGAGGCTTCCTCACGAACCAGCAGCTTGCGGACTCCGAGATAAATCAAATACGCCGCACCGAGATATTTGACCACATCGAACGCCAGTGCAGAGGATAAGAGGATCGCTGAGAGTCCCAGTGTCGCCGCGACCGCCTGCAGGAAGTTGGCCGTCTCGATCGCCAGCACGGAGACTAAACCGGCCAGCCGTCCCTGGTTCGCGCTGCGAGCCGTGATATACAACACTGCCGGTCCCGGCACAAGCAATAACGCCAAGGTTGCACCTAAAAACAAATAAAGCTGCGAGACTTCGAACATGATTGTCACCTGTATTGTTGGAATTCAGGGAAGTGTACTATAAGTTGTTGCTACCGAGTAAAAAGTGAGAAGTACGAGGGAAGAGTAAGAAATTGTCTGTAAGACCTTACAACAAAATCCGGCTTGGACTTTTCAGTCCAAGCCGGATCGTATCAATCAAATCATGATGCCCTACCAGTAATGATGCACCTGCGGGCGGACCAGCCGTTCATAAATAGCACGCACTTCTTTCATAGTTTCCTCTGACAGCGCGGGCAGGTCGGCAGCCGCGACGTTTTCATCTACCTGTGAGGGGCGTTTGGCCCCAGGGATGGCGCACGTCACCGCGGGGAACATCAGGATCCAGCGTAAAGCCATCTGTGTCATCGTCACGCCTTCAGGCAGGAGCGCACGTAATTCCTCCACCACTTGCAAACCAATGTCATAATCAAGCCCAGAGAACGTCTCGCCGCGATCGAAGGACTCTCCCTGACGATTGAATTGTCGGTGGTCTTCTTCCTGAAAAGTTGTGGCTTTCGTCATCTTTCCGGTCAGCATTCCCGAAGAAAGAGGGACGCGCGCCAGGATGCCAACCTTGCGTCGCTGGGCCTCGCCGAAGAACAGATCCATGGGGCGCTGGCGCAATATGTTGAAGATGATCTGCACCGTTTGCACGTTGGGATACTCGATAGCCTTGAGCGCCTCTTCCACCTTTTCCACGCTCACGCCGTAATGACGCAATTTGCCCGCGTTCACAAGATCATCTAATATGCCGAACACTTCAGGCATGTAATAGACATCTGTGGGAGGGCAGTGTAATTGCACAAGATCTAGCGCGTCAACATCTAGATTCCTGAGACTACGCTCTACAAATGCAGTCAAGTTTTCCCGGTTGTAACCGGATGCAACATGCGGGCTCAGCCTGCGCCCGGCTTTGGTGGCGACATAAAAGGGTTCACTGCGTTCTTTGCGCAGCCGTGCGAGCAGCTGTTCGCTGCGTCCGTCGCCATAGACGTCTGCGGTGTCGAAAAAGTTGACGCCCAGATCGAGGGCGCGATGTAATGCGGCGATGGATTCATCATCTTTTACGTTACCCCACGTGCCGCCGATAGCCCACGCCCCAAAACTGATCGTGGATACCTTCCAGCCTGTGCGTCCAAGTTCGCGGTATTGCATGTTGTCTCCTATTGCTTTGAAAAAATTCGGCTTGCTTATTTTACTCCCCACAAATACGCCAGGGCAAATCGACGTGTACCTTGCCTCCCTTCCACCAATGGACGAATATGTGTTGTAAATCTCTCTGCTTCGGCCGGGATAAGGACCTGTTCCATTGCCTCTGCCAACGTCGGGATTTTTGGATTGCCCGCCGTATGCAGAAATGCAGACCAATCTTCATGCTCATGAGGTTTTATTTCTATGTGCAACTCGAGATTGATTTCAGAAAAGCCGGCCTTCTCTGCCTGAGAGACGAGATCGCGCTCATCGAAGTCGACCATCGGATCTGACTCGAGTGGCTGAAGCTGATGGTACACTGCCTGTAGCTTCCGGGCAATTTCAGCGACCGGTGTCACATCATAGCCCGCAAACTGGTTCGGCGGCTCAGGAAGGGGAAACCTGTTGATCGGTTCGAAAATGGAGAGTTGCCCTCCCGCCTTAAGGACCCGATGAAACTCATCAAACGCCCGTTGTTTTTCAGAGACGTAGATCAGCACAGAACGTGTCGTCACTGCATCGACGTATGCATCTTCCAGCATGGAGAGATCTTCCGCAGCAGCGCGCACGAACCGGCAGCGCTCGTGAACGTTCATTTCCCGCGCGAGAGACTCCGCGTGTTTGAGCAGATCTTCCGAAATGTCGCTGAAGATCACCTGGCACGTTTCCCATTTCTGCAGCGCCCCAAAGGCGATCAGGCCATCCCCGCAACCGACATCGAGCAGGGTCCCGCGTTCCGGCAGGTCGATATGGCTCAATACCTCGTCTCGAATGGGGTACAGGAAATCAAACATCTTCTTCATGCGCTCAGGGTCACCGCCGAACCGACGGTTGAGCAGCCACTGGCTCCAGATATCCTGTAATGAATCTGACATTGCTGCACCCACTCCTTACTCACTTGCAATTCATCTGTTTCAAGTAGACTCTTGCATAATTCCCCTTGCAGAACGACTCGCACGCGAAAGGTCAGCCTCCGATATGGGACATCTCCACCTTGGGCAGGGATGTTGTATTTTCGGAACGGATCTCGGAATAGCGGTCGACGCGTTTCCCCCAAACCCTGGCGATCGCCTCTGATAGCTCCTCGTCGCTGGCGCCGCCGCGCAGCATCGCACGGAAGTCATGTCCCTTGATCGCAAACAGGCAGGTATACAGCTTGCCTTCCGCAGAAAGCCGGGCACGCGTGCAGGTGCCGCAAAAGGCCTGTGTCACCGAGGCAATCACCCCGATCTCTCCACTGCCATCCTTGTAGCGCCAGCGCTCCGCTACCTCGCCATGATAATTGGGATCGATTGGCTCGAGAGGCATCTCGGCACTAATTGTTTTGATGATCTCCGCAGCCGGGACCACATCGTCCATGCGCCAGCCGTTGGTGTGACCGACATCCATATATTCAATGAAGCGCAGGATATAGCCATTTTTGCGGAAGTAACGCGCCATAGGCAGAATGCTGGAATCATTCAAGCCGCGTTTGACCACCATGTTCACCTTGATCGGCCCGAGCCCCACTTTGGCCGCCGCGGCCATCCCCTCCAGCACCTTCGCCACCGGAAAATCGACATCGTTCATGACCTTGAAAGTTTCGTCATCCAGTGAGTCCAGGCTCACGGTCACGCGCTTCAAGCCGGCATCCTTGAGAGGCTGCGCGTATTTGGGCAGCAACGCCCCGTTCGTTGTCAGGGTCAGGTCAAGGTCCGGGATCTGGGACAGCATGCTCACCAGGAGGGGCAGGTCGCGGCGCACGAGAGGCTCCCCCCCCGTCAGCCTGATCTTGCGCACGCCGTGATCCACAAAAACCCGGGCCAGCCGCGTGATCTCCTCGAAGGTCAGGATTTGGTCGCGGTGCAGGAACTGATAGCCCGGACCAAAAACTTCTTTGGGCATACAGTACACACACCGAAAGTTGCAGCGATCGGTGACGGAAATTCGCAGGTCGCGCAAAGGACGCTTAAGAGTGTCTGTAAGTGTCATTGGTGTCTATTGAGCCTAAAACGGTCTTTTATAACTAGCACATTTCATTATAACAATTCTGTATGAGCATTCGATAAGCCAGTTGACTTGATAATACAGGCATGCTATGATGCTATCATTACTCCATCGGATTTTTTAAGGAGTTCTTTATGAGGTTTAGTGTAGAGTTTTTTTTCCGACTCTTTGGAATGATAATCGTCGCGATCATGGGGTGGTCATTCGGGGGTTGGGCTTCCAGAATTGAGCCATTCCATCCTGAACAGGAATTGCTTTATAGAACAGTATTCGGTCTCGTTGGTGCCCTCGCCGGTCTTGTCTTGACTCCGTATGTGACGACACGCCCTTCCCGCGCCATCCGCCGGGCATTAGGTCGTTTATCTGCAGAGACGCTTTTTGCGGGTCTGACCGGGCTCATCGTCGGTTTGCTGACGGCCGCGCTGCTTTCTTTTCCCCTTTCCCAGCTGCCCGCTCCCTTCGGGCAGATCTTTCCCTTCATTGGTGTGGTGGCATTTGCCTACTTCGGCGTATCACTGTTTGTGATGCGCCAGGGCGACTTGATGGGGTTGATGAGCTCTCTGGGTGGACGGAGTGAAGGTGGAGGAGGATCTTCTTCCTCCTGGACAAACCTCAACCGCACAATCTTACTTGACACCAGCGTCATCATCGATGGACGTGTGGCGGACATTGCCAAAACAGGCTTTCTGCCCGGCACGCTGCTCATCCCGCGCTTTGTGTTGAACGAGCTGCAATACATTGCCGACTCGCCCGATGGTCTGCGCCGCCAGCGCGGACGCCGCGGCATGGAGGTGCTTGCCGACCTGCAGAAACAGCCCAACATCCTCGTGCGTATCAGCGATATCGATGCCGAGGGCGTGCGCGAAGTAGATGACAAGCTCGTGGTGCTGGCCCGGCAATTGAAGTGTCCCATCCTGACCAACGACTACAACCTCAACCGCGTCGCGGAACTGCAGGGCGTCACCATCCTGAATATTAACGAGCTGGCCAACGCGGTGAAATCGGTGGTACTTCCCGGCGAGCACATGACCCTGAACATCTTCCAGGAAGGCAAGGAGTTCGGTCAGGGCGTCGGCTACATGGACGACGGCACCATGGTCGTCGTCGAGAACGGTCACGATTACATCGGCGAATACAAGGATGTCGCCGTCACCAAGGTGCTGCAGACCGCCGCCGGCCGTATGGTCTTCGCCCGGGTAGAAGAAGAAAACAGCCGGAAGAGAAAGTAAGAAGCATACAGGTAGATGAGCAAGGAGG